>DATJHT010000064.1:0-32442 GCA_035493765.1 Terriglobales bacterium | reverse complement strand
ACCACCGATCCGGGCAACTCGAATTTGCAAAGCATCGCGACAACCATGGCGCAATCCTATGCGACTGCCGCGGCTGCTCAGAACCTGGTTGCAAAAGGCACCCCGCAACTGGTTCCGGCTGTCCCGGGCATGGACTTCAGCCTGCTTGGGAACCCGCGCATCACGGTCACGCTGCAGCGAACCGGGCTACCGCTTTTCTTTGCGCGCATGTGGGGTAGCCGTCTTGCTTCAGTCAGCGCCACGGCGGTGGCAGAAGCCTACAACCCCTCGTATTCGCAATCGGGCAGCACTTCTTTTCTCCCATCGGCTCCTAAGTGTGTGAAGCCTTTGTTGATACCGAACGGGACCAACAACGCGAACTCATATGTAAACACGCCCACGGGATCGGTCACTGCCCCAGCCTCCGCATTCCTCGGCAAGCAAATCGTCTTCAACTCACCCTGCAAGCCCAACGGCACCGGCTGTCAATTACCCCCTGGGAAAAAACGGCTCTCACAAAACGAGTATCTCCCCATGCTCACTTCCACTGTCCACCGTTACTGTCCGAGTTGCTCCGGTAGTTCGGATTTTGAGCAGAGCATAGAGTGTTGCGATGGCAGCACGTTCGCGTTCAAGCAATGCGGGACCGGAGGGACGGTGACTTCCTGGGACGCGAACGTGAACCCGGGAGGACCGGGTAACTCAGGAGGCCCTCTGCAATCCAGCCTGCAGTGCCTCATGCACGTACCGAACGGAGCCGGGCAGCCGGATTTCTTGGACGCATCCAACCTTGCGGCGGGTACAGGGCCAGCACAAATCTCGCCTGGCAGCTTCAATCAGAGCCGGTATGGGCTGTCTTCAAATGCGCTGATCGGCACCAGCGACTCCATCATTACCGTGCCGCTGTTTGACAATGCCCAACTAGATCTTCAGCAACCTAATCATCAGGTCACAATTGTAGGTTTCTTGACCGTTTTCATAAACGATGCAAACGCGCCTAATGGAAACTTCAGCGCCACTATTCTTAACGTGACCGGGTGCGGCAATTCGCCGAGTTCGGCGCCTGCGGTGTCGGGCGGCGGCGTTTCGGCAATTCCTGTGCGATTGATTCACAACTGAGCAGCGCGACCGGCGACGCGGCTAGATCGTCGGCGGCGGATCGGCGGGTGGCCCATTATCAGGTGAAGGCGGCTGCTGCGGAGGCGCTTCCTGTGGGACTGGCGCTGTAGGCTCGGTGTCCTGCTCAATATTCTGCGCGGCCGCGGGCGAGTATTGCTCCCCAAAAGCGCTCGGAGCATCAGCGTCAGCGTCTTTGCGGCTCAAGATGACGCTGCGCAACCTATTGGGATCGGATTCGGAGCCGACCACGACAAAGTTCAGCCCCGAACCGTTCAGAAGATCGCTCAAAACTTCGCTGGCAGTTCCCGGGCCGAAATCGCCTGCAACCTTCTGCTGCTCGGTGCCCGAGGGAATGGCAATTTCCGCTCCCGTCACTTTCTGGATCTGAAACAGAACTTCGGAGAGCGTGGCGTTGTTGCAATGAATGCTTAAATTCCCGTTTGAAAACTGAATACTGACGCCGTTAACTATTGGCGGCCGGCGAACTGGCGAACTGACGGTCTGCAGGATCGCTGGAGCGGTCTGGTTTCTTGCGATCTCGGCCTTGGCGATCTTTTGCTGCCCGGCGTTCGGAGATATTGTAGAAACCCATCCTACAGTGGACTGGACGTCTGCTGAGCCCTGTGCCTGGCCACCCACGGAGATCAGCAGGCCGGATGCATCGGGGACAACTCGATACCATTGCGGCGTATTGAGATCAACCACAATACGAGTCACCGCGGGTTTCTGCGAATACAAGCTGGCGCGCACGCTAATTACTTCACCGCGATTAACGGCAATTCTGCGGAGAGGGGAGCCGGGGCTGGCGTTCGGCAAATCGATGACCAGTCGCTCGGGGTCTGAAACCATCTGCACCTGCGGCGTCAGAGGCGAACTAGTCTGAATCTGCAGGCGAAAAGGGTTTTCTCCCACGACCGAGATCTTAATGACCGATGCGGGATGTGTGTTTTGGCCAGCGACTGGCACTGCCAGCAAAGCCAGCAGCCAAAACCCGCATGAATTTTTCCTGGATGGCATCGCCTGAGCGGATTCTAGCAGCGTAACCACTGTGGTAATCAGCACTTTAGTTCTAGCCCTACTGGCTGAACCCGCGTCGTTATCTCTTAAAACGATAACGTGCTATCACCGCCGCGCTTCCAGAAACCATCAACACAATCGTCCCTGGCTCCGGAACCGGAGGCGGCGGGGGTGGCGGCGGAGTGTGCTGGCAGTTCTTTGAGTTGTTCGTGTTGTTCGGGGGACAACCGTTTCCGGTGGGTAGCGTGACTGGGCCGCTTCCGCCTCCGATAGGAACCGGCATGAAGCCGCCGGGAGGCGGGCCTCCCAAAAATGCATTGCCCGGCGCAGACAACGGCGTTTCCGGATCCAGAGGGAACAGGTCAGTGCTGAGATTTGATGGGAACAACTCTTCCCTGCCGCTGGCCACAGCGTCCGGCCGATCGAGTTCCGCGATCGTGGGTTCCTGCGGCGAGGTTTCCGCTTGCGGCAGCACCGAAACCTGATTGCCGCAACGAGTACGTGCGGTCTTATGGCCGTCGGTCAGCAGCTTTTCGCCCACCCGCAAGCTGGCCTGTTTACGCGTCCAGTAAATGTGATCCCCTCGGCGGTAAGAAAGATAGACCAGCTTGGGCTGACTTACCTCGACCAGGCGCGCGTGTTTGTAGTCAAAACCGTTGTAGTGTTCTGCAACCACTGGGTCGTGCGTAGCAGCATTCTCCAGTTCGGCGGCCGACCTTACACCGCCAGGTACAACTGAATAGGGATATACAAGGCGGCGGTTTCGAGGCTGAATTGTGGCAGGCTGCAGGATTCCGAGAGACGAAAGGCTGGGAAGGTTCGTCGGGCGGTGGCTCTCGGTATAGGAGTGCTTTTCTTCTCCCATCCAGCGCAGGCCCAATACACAACCAACAACCAAGATCAGGAAAGCCGCGCAGCGAATCGCGACACCTGCGGCCGACCTTATCTTCTGTCTTTGTCTTGCTGCCCTAACGCGATGATGCTTCAACTAAGCTCTCCTACGCACACGACGACACACAAAGTGGGAGGGGGAGAGACTACAACTTTCGTTGCAGTTGCCGTGCCACACGGCCAACCCAACCTGAAAGGTAAGTACCTCAAATGTTTGCAGATACAGCCCTGCTGTTGGACGGGATGGTAGCAGAGTAGGAAAAACGTTGCACAATAAATCTTTGTTGATAAGTTGGGTTCTACTTGCTTCGATACGCATTCCAAAGACCATAAAATCCAGCAACTTACAGGGTTGATTGAGTTGTGGATATTGCGTCCCGAACTGAGATCCCGGCTACTTTTGAGAAGGTCCGCACGAGTTATATTGAAGGCCATGTCAAAGAATCCATCGCATGGAAGTGCCGGCGTCCAGCGCTTGGCGATCGCGATTATGGCCGCAGGCAAAGGAACGCGGCTGAAGTCTAAATATCCAAAGGTATTGCACGAAGTCGGGGGCAAGCCGCTCCTGGCGCACGTGATCGCCGCAGGCACACAGGTGGTTCCGCCGGCTGACGTGTACGTCATTATTGGTTATGAGTCGGACCGGGTTAGAAAGGCGGTCGCCGACACAGGTGTACGATTTGTGTTGCAGCAGCCACAGCGCGGCACCGGCCACGCGCTCATGTGCGCCGGTAAAAATCTGGCGGGCTACGACCACGTGATTGTGCTCTCGGGTGATGCTCCGCTGATAAGCCCTGAGACCATTCGGCGGCTGCGAGACTTTCATCTTCAAAAGAAAGCAGCGATGACGATTTTGAGCGCTAAGCTCGAAGAACCGACAGGATATGGGCGGCTTATACGCAAGACAAAGGGCGATGAAGTCGCTGCGGTGGTAGAAGAGAACTCCTGCACGCCCGCGCAACGCAAATTGCGCGAAATCAATTCCGGCTTTTACGCTTTCGCGGTGAAGCCGCTGCTGGAAAATCTGCAAAAGCTGAAGACCGACAATCCTCACGGCGAGTATTACCTGACCGACATGGCCTCGGTTCTGGGAAAAGCGAAAGAGCGGGTGGTTGCAACGCCGACCGACAATCCGTCCGAAATTCTAGGCAGCAACACCAGGGCAGAACTGGTTGACCTCGACAGGAAAATGCGGCGCGATAAATGCATCGAATTGATGGCAGAAGGAGTGACAATTTTTTATCCGGAGACCTGCGTCATTGACAGCGACGTCGAGGTTGGAGCGGACACGACGATCGAGCCGTTCGTACAGCTTCTCGGAAAAACGCACATCGGGACGGATTGCCGGGTACGCTCATATTCCGTGATTCAGAATTCTGCAATCGAAGACGGGGTGGTAATACGCACTGGATGCGTTCTGGACGGCACTCGCGTTGCGAAGGACGCTGTGCTGGGGCCCTATTCGCACCTCCGTCCCGGCAGCGATATCGGCGAAGGAGCGCACGTCGGCAATTTTGTTGAGATTAAGAAAGTGCGGCTGGGCAAAGGGTCGAAAGCGAATCACTTGACCTATCTTGGCGACGCCGACATCGGCGCAGGCGTCAACATCGGCGCGGGCACGATTACATGCAATTACGACGGCGTGAACAAATACACCACAACAATCGAAGACGGGGTGTTTGTTGGCAGCGACTCAACTCTGGTTGCTCCTGTAAGGCTGGGCAAAGGATCCTACGTGGGCGCCGCTTCGTGCATCACGGAAGATGTGCCGCCGCAATCGCTGGCGCTGGGCCGTTCGAAGCAGATAGTTAAGGAAGGATGGGCAAAGGAGAAACGGGCGCGTCAGGCGGACCACTGAGTATGGCATGGCCCGTAGAAGCTGCAGTTGATCGAATCGCATAGTAAGGTCGCTCTCGCGCCGGTGGCGCGGTTCGGGATGAACAATATTTGAGGGTGAGCGGCGACTACTTCTGTTCTCCCAACAACTCCGTGAGTCTCGCGTATCCCGCCCGGCTTACTGGCAATCTGGCGCCATCACTGAGAATTACCACGTGGGTGTCTTTTCCGTAAGGCTCCAGGCGCGTGACGCGCTCGAGGTTCACCAGATACGAACGATGAATGCGAACAAAGTTGTTAGGATTAAGCGACGCCTCTAAACTCGATACTGTCTGCTGCTTCAAATATTTCTTTCCCTGGCTCGCCAAAGCAATGTAATCGTCCTGAGCTTCGGCGTAATCGAGTTTGGCGACAGGAATGATCTGTACGCGGGTGCCGTCCTTCACCACGATTCGTTCCAAATAATAGCCGCCGCCGCGCGCTGTCGCCGCGAGTTCTTCGACATCTGCGGGCATCTTTTTCCCAATCCTCGCTTTTGCTCGCTGCAATGCTTCGTTGAAACGCTCGGCGCGAAAAGGTTTTAACAGATAATCGACCGCATGCACTTCAAATGCACGCAACGCGTGCTCATCATATGCCGTCGCAAACACAACCGCGATGTCATTGCCGATCAATTCCAGCACCTCAAATCCATCAAGCTTTGGCATCTGGATATCGAGAAAGATCAAATCGGGCTTCAGTTCCGCAATCGTCCGCACTGCCTCAAAGCCATTGGCACATTCGCCGGCTATTTCTATTTCAAGATGCGGCTTCAGCATTTCGCGGATAACCTGGCGTCCCAGTTCCTCGTCGTCCACGATGATTACTCGGAGCTTCGCTGTCTGGTTCATGCTGTCTGGGAAACCGCTTTCATTTCGATGGGCAGTTCGATGACGACTTGAAATTCACCTTCGTCGGCACGAACATCAAGCCGCGAGTCATCGCCATAGGTAGTGTCGAGCCGCCCGCGTACATTTTTCAGTCCGATCCCGGCGCCTCGTTTTCGTGGCGCGTCGGAATCAAAGTTGTTCCTCACTTCAATGGATACCCGTTTCGACATCCTGCTGCTGATCTTGAGGCGCACCCATCCACCTTCGCTCAAAGTCGCAATACCGTGACGGATGGCGTTCTCGATCAGTGGCTGTAACAGCAGCGGTGGAATCATTGAATTGCGCGCGTCAGCGTCGATTGCTTCTTCGAACTTGAGGCGTGCGCCAAAACGAATCTGCTCCACCGAAAGATACGCGTGAATCAGGTCAAGTTCTTCTTCCAATGAAATCTGCGTTTTCTCCCCTAATCCGAGGGCTTTGCGCAGAAACTCTGCGAGCAGAATGCACATTTCTCGAGCCCGTGCCGGATCGCTGGCGGTGAGTGCGCTGATCGAATTAAGGCAATTAAATATGAAGTGCGGATTAACTTGCGCCTTAAGGGCCTTCAACTCCGATTCTCGAGCCAGCGCCCACGCTTCAACCCGGCCTTTTTCTGCTTCGTGCGCCGCCTGATTCGAAAGCAGAATGTAGAACAGCGCAGTCGAGAGCAGATACAAGAAGGTTCCCATCGCCCAAATTAGCGGGCCCTGGCGCTCGACTTGCTCTCGCGCTCCAGGGAAGAATTGGGTTGAAGACAGCGCGATCGCCAATCCGATTGCGACTGCCTTCCAGACGATACCCGCGACCGCGGCAGCCGCGAAGTGGGTCAGCCATGACGCCGAATTTTGAAGCCGGATGCTGCGGCACATGTACCAAGCCGACAGACAAACGAACGCGTAATAAAGACAGAGTGGAATTGACAGCGCGAGAGCAAGGACCCACGTCATTCCGCCTAGCGCAACGAAAAGATATGTGATAACGGCAGAAATCGGCCCCCAGGCGGCGAGGTAGAGAACCAGACGTCGAAAATGGCCAAGGATGGGATGCATAGGCGGGAGTGTCAATTCTTGACTTCGATTCCTCCAAACATTGCCACGCCCTTTACGATTAGAGTCTTGGTTGGCTTGGAAGCGTCGGGTTGAAAGTGGCGCGTCTTGTCTTCATAGGCCCCGAAGATTCCCACGCCTCGCATGACAACTTGCCAGCTTTCCGGAACTCGAATTTCGCCGCCGCCAAAAATCGCGTTGGCTTCGACCACCGCCTCCGCGCCTTCAATATCTGCATAGGTGAAATCCAGTTTGTACCCGCCGAAGACTGCCATCATGCGCGCACCGCGGAAATTCTTGGTATTAACCTGGCGATCGCCGCCTCCAAAAATGTAGAACGCATCAAAATGCGGGTTAACCGAGAGCGACGGGCCCTCGCGCCCCAGGGCCTGCCACAACATCGCCACCCCGGCAATGATGATGAATACGGGCCACAGGTCCCAGAAATTGACGTGAATGTAGCCCATTTCATGCAACTGCAGGAACACGCCAAGCGCGACCAGAGCCACGCCGGTAGCTCGGCCGCCGGCATAAACAATCTTTACCAGCCCAATCAAAATGAAAATCATTGGCCAGAAGTGCAGCACGAATCCTTCCGGCAAATAGCCGGTCTTTTCCAGCAGGAGGAAGATGCCTGCCACGATGAAGACCACACCGCCGATTACCGGCCCACGGTCCTTCTTAATGTTGGTTCCTGGTTCCACGTTGACCTCCCATGAGTGCGGCGGTTCTATAACTCTTTTGCGCACGCCGCTCCCATGCCCTGGCGATCCACAACACCACGCCCAACGCGATCAGCAGCAACGGCCACCACTGAAACAGGTGCGACTCCGTTAGCGAGCGGAGCCACGGCCACTCCGCCCAACTCATAGACGCGAACAGTTTACTCTGCAGCACCGACATCCCTGCGAATGCCAGTCCGGCGGCCATGATTGCGTCTTGATTCCACAAGGGGCTTTGTTTGCCTGTCATGGCTGCTTCTCCTCGGTTGAGCTGATGGCAGATTAGCGGTTGTCTGGAGACAGCGCCTTCACATTTCGGCGAATGACGGGAAATTACCGGCGGGTAGCGCCGACGCGACGAAGCAAGCAGCGATTCCATGAGTTGTCGAAGGATGCAAATCGTCTGCTGCGTGAGTATCTGCGCCGCGGAGAAAGGATTTGACTTCCAACTGCACTTACAGTATTTTCTGTATTTACAGAAATAACTGTCATGACTCTTTCCGCGACGGAACAAAAATTCATCCTGCACTGGGGCGAGATGGGCACCCGCTGGGGCATTAATCGCACGGTCGCCCAAGTGCACGCCCTACTTTTCCTCTCACCGAAAGCACTGCATGCGGAGGAAATCGCCAGTACGCTGTCGGTCGCGCGCTCAAACGTGAGTACCAGCCTGCGCGAGTTGCAAGGATGGGGAATCGTTCGCGTGGTACACGTTCTGGGCGACCGGAGGGACCACTTCGAATCCCTGAAAGATGTTTGGGAGACCTTCCGCATTATTGCCGAAGAGCGCAAGCGTCGGGAGATCGATCCTACTCTTCGCGTGCTGCACGAATGTGTGGTGGAGATGAAGCCTGCCGGCGCGAGCAGCCAATACACCCGCGAACGCCTGGAGGAGATGCTGCAATTTCTGGGCACCGCCGGGGCGTTGTTTGAAGAACTTGTGCATTTGCCGGTTCCGGCGTTAAAGGGCATGGCCCGATTACGGGGAAAACTGAAAATTCTGCTTGGAAAGAAGCAGGGCTAAAACAGAAAGAGTTCTCCATGAAAATCACTTTTGCAGATCTATGGCGGCCGGCGGGCAGCATTGATCGCAGCACTTACGCTCTGGTTGGCGCGATCGCATTCGCTTTGAAACACAACCTTGACCGGTTCATTTCAAGCTATTTTTTTCATCGCCATTGGGGATTGTTCAATTACTGGATCCCGGTGCGCGATGTCGCCAGAATTACGGATCTGCGGGGCCGTGAAGCCGAGTTCCTGGCTGCGATGGTCGCCCTGGCTCTCCCATTTATCTGGGTAGGAGTTGTGCTCACGCTGAAGCGCCTCCGCAGCGCACAACTTCCTGCGTCCCTGGTGGCGCTTTTCTTTTTTCCATTCGTAAATCTTGTTTTCTTTTTTCTGCTGTGCCTGGTTCCCGAACGGGCTGGCGCCGAGGGCACGAAAAAGCAATATCGCGGTTCCGTTCTTCAAGGGGTCATTCCCGAGAGCGCGTTCGGCAGCGCGGCCTTATCGGTCCTACTGACTGTTCCAATCGGAATTGCCCTGGTTCTGGCCGGAATTCAGATATTCACGAATTATGGGTGGGGATTATTTGTCGCACTTCCCTTCACGATGGGGTTCATGGCCGCGGTTATTTATAGCGCGCGTGAGCCTCGAAGCATGCCAAGTTGCATTACAGTGGCTTGCATTTCGATCGCGATCACGGGCGTCGCACTCCTTGCATTCGCCATCGAAGGGGTTATTTGCCTGATGATGGCGATTCCGCTAGCGGTGCCGCTGGCCGCACTTGGCGGGATGTGCGGCTACCTCGCACAACGCTGGCGCTGGTCGGGACCAAATCCGGCGTTTCTTTCTGCCCTGCTTTTATTTGTCCCAGGTGTGCAGTGGCTGGAACATGGAGTTAAGCAGACGCCGCCGACATTTGTCGTTCGCTCCGCAATTAACATCAAGGCAACACCAGAACAGGTATGGAGACAGGTGGTCGCATTCAGCGAAATCCCACCCCCCACTGAATTGGTCTTCCGGGCGGGGGTAGCTTATCCGATTCGGGCGGAGATTTTCGGCACCGGACCTGGCGCCGAGAGGCATTGTGTATTCTCGACGGGTGCGTTCGTTGAACCTATCGAGATCTGGGACGAGCCACACATCCTGAAGTTTTCCGTCACGTCGAATCCCGCACCGATGCAGGAATTGACACCGTACGCGGGCGTTGATCCTCCGCATCTGCACGGATTTCTTGTCTCCAACGGGGGACAGTTTCTACTCACTCCATTACCCAACGGCGGCACGCGCCTGGAAGGCACAACCTGGTATCACCACGGACTCTGGCCAGCAACCTATTGGCGCTGGTGGTCGGACGCCATCATCCATCGCATTCATATGCGCGTACTGGCACACATACGAGATGAGGCGGAGAAAGACGCGTTCGACGGAGGGAACCGTTAGAGCGCCATTCCCGAAAGCTACGCGCTGGCTTTGTCGATCAGCGGCAACATGCCCTCGTTGTTGGCGGCGTCGTTTGCGGCATCGAGTTCTAGTTGCTCCTGCCCGCTCAGCGCGCTCACACGTCCGCGATAGGTCTTCAGATGAGTTGAGGCCTTGTCGAAAGCTTCCTGCGCCTTGCCCAGACTCTTCCCGACGTTCTCAAACTGATTTTGGAAGTGATCGAACGACTTCTGCGCCTTTGCCAGTTCCTGGCGGCTTTTTTCAAAACGGCTTGCAACTTCGTACCACTTATGCACCAGCGCGATCGTCTGTAGCGTCATGAGCAAAGTATTCGGCGAGACGGGAAACACGTGCTGCTGGTTGAGCCAGTCGGCGAGATCGCGATTGCGTACGGCTTCCATGTAGAGCGTCTCACTGGGCAGATACATGAGCGCGATTTCGGTGGTCCCGTGCTCAGGCTGAATGTAGGCCTTGATGCGCTTGCCTTCGGCTTTCATCACTCGGACGAATTCCACGCGTGCTTCATCGAGTTGAGCTTCAGTGCTTTCTTCGAAAAATGCCAGTACCTGCTCGCGGGGAAACTTGGCGTCAATCGGTAGACGGCGATCGGGAAAATTGATCATCGCGTCCACGCGTCCGCCGCCATTCACAGAGCATTGCATCTCGAACATATTCGCCGGAAGAAAGTCGGACAGCAGACGCTCCAGGCTGGCCTCGCCAAACTGACCGCGCAGATGTGGCAGCTTCAAAAGATTATTCAGATCGTTGATTGAATTTCCAATGGCGCCCACTTCACGAAGTTGCTCTTCGGCAGCTTTCAGATGCTGCTGGACTTTTTCAAACTGCGCGAATCCTTCTTTGATGTTCTGATCGAGTTTCGATTGCACCTGCTCAGTGATGGCCATCAGTTTGGCATCAACCCGCTCGCGAATTGATTCCAGGCTTTCCGCGGTTTGCTGGTTCAGGCGGTCAAACTCGGTCTTGAGGGCAGACGTAGTCAGAGCCAGCGATCCCGTGAGTTCGCTTCGGGTCTCAGCCAGACGCTCGGATTGCTCCCGGCGTCCAGCCTTCATCTGGTCCTCTACGGCAGCCCTGAGCTGGGTAAAACCCTCGCCGAGACGATCAGAGACTTGTTGCCGCATGTCCCCTCTGGTGCGCTCCAGGCGGGAGGCGATGTCGGCGGTGGCCGACGCGAACTGCTGGGTCAAGGCCTTTTGCAGCGCCTCCGAACGATCAACAAGGCCTTTAATTCCAGAGTCTTGCGGGTGCCGCGACCATCGGTGCACCAGCACCCATAGAAGTAGTACCAGTAACAAGACGATAATCAGGCCTAGAAGTAATGGGAGAGTGGCCACTTCGTAATATCTCCGGTGTAAGGTGCTTAGCCGGATTCTAGAGACTATTCTTTCTCAAGCAAAGCAGTTTCTCCTGGGGGCATCTGGAACGTAGGCATTCGGTCCGAAAGCGCTGATTGTGGCGGCTTTGCGGGCCGGTAACCGCATGTTCTGGTCCCTGATTATCGTGCTGGCGAGTTCGCTTGGCGCTTTTGCTGCAACGCCCGAAGCCGCGGATACGGCCCCGCACAGCTCGACGCAGCAGGTTTCGCCTTACGACAGAGCGAGTTACGACACTAGTGCTGAAAAACAGCTGCTGGAAATGGCGAATGCCGAGCGCACACGTGCCGGTCTGGCTCCGCTGCAGATGGACGCCGGGCTGGTGCAAGCCGCCCGCGCACACGCCGTGGAGATGGGGTCGAAGAAGCAGCTCTCACACCAATTTTCGGGCGAACCACCGCTTACCCAGCGCATCTCTGCAAATTCGGCGCTTCATCTTGACCGCGAAGGTGAAAACGTTGCGGTGGCGACCACGGCAGACGATGCGCACCGGGCGCTCATGGCTTCGCCTCCGCACCGCGACAACCTGCTGAGCCCGAATTTCAATGTGGCCGGTATAGGTGTTTATCGTAAGGACAACCGGATCTACGTCGCGCAGGATTTCGGAGACAGTCTGCCCTCTTATTCAGTGAAGCAGGCGCGAGAGTTGGTGGCCGACAGCGTCGAACAACTGCGCGAACAGGCGAAGATGCCTCGACTTCAGCGCACCAGCAATCGTGGCGCTGAGGCTAGCGCATGCGCCATGGCGCAAGCCGATTCGCTCAGCGCGGCTGCGCCGTCGGCAGGTGCGTACATGCTGCGTTACACCAGCATGCAGCCAGAAACAATTCCATCAGCAATCTCGAAAGTTATTTCCCAACGCGGACTTCATACTTACTCGGCTGGCACGTGTTATGCCCGCACGCCGAAGTATCCCAATGGCGCATACTGGGTTGTGCTGATGTTTTACTAACAACTCGGGTCTGAGGAACGCTACTGCTGCAGAGCCTGCTTGAGGCTGGGCTTAATACCCACGGAAGCCAGGCTGGCACTGTCCCATCCGCCGCCGAGGGCTTTCACCAGAAGGACTGACGTGGTGAGGCGTTGTCCCAGAATCTGGGTCGAAAGGCGCTCATTGCCGAGCAGCGTTTCCTGCGCGGTGATCACATCCAGATAAGTCACCAGGCCACCGGTGTAGCGCGCGTTGGCCAGGTTAAGCGCACGTTCAGCGTCGCCCACGGCGCGAACTTGTGCAGTATAGGCGGCTGACAATGCATTCAACCCCGACAGCGCATCTTCCACCTGCTGAAAGGCGACGAGGGATGATTCGCGATAATTCGCGACGTTCTCGTCATAGACCGCGCGGGTATTCTGCAGGACGGCGCGATTGCGTCCCCCATTGATGATGGGTTCCACAGCCGCAACCCCGAGCGACCAGAACGCGCTGGGGGCATCAATCAGTTTCAGAATGTCGCGGCTCAGCAGGCCGGCAGCGCCGGACAGCGAAATGCTCGGATAGAGTGCTGCGCGAGCCACGCCGATGCGGGCGTTCGCCTGAGCGACGCTGCGCTCGGCTTCGGCGATGTCAGGGCGGCGCTGCAAGAGTTCCGAGGGCAACATCAGCGGAACGGCGGGTGGTTCCACGTTCAGAGCACGGACAGGAGCGGCAAAGCTCGATGCCGGCAGACCCTGCAATGCTGCCAGGGCGTGCTCAAACTGATCATGCTGCTGTTGCAGAAGCGAGAGCTGGGCAATACTAGCGTCAAGAAACGTTTGCTGTTGGGCGACGTCAAGCCCAGAAGCGGCGCCGCCGGTGTGGCGGTTCTCGACCAGCTTCAATCCGGCTTGCTCGAAATCGATGGCTTTTCGGACCACGGCCATTTCGGCGTCGAGTTCCCGCAATTGGAAGAAATCTCCCGCAAGCTCTGCGCTTACGATCAAGCGGACGTTTTCGAGATCAGCAGCAGACGCCTGGTATCCGGCATTTGCCGACCACACGCTGTTGCGAACTCGTCCGAAGAGATCGATTTCATAATTAAGGTTGAAGGGAATCTGAAAGGTGCTTTCAGTGTCGGGGCGCGGAGAGGTTACAGCGCCCAGCGTCGGGCGATTACCGGAGATGCGCTGGCGCGCGGCGGAGACGCCGCCGTTCAGTTGAGGGTATAAATCTGACGCCGTTATTTGCGCGAAGGACCGGGCTTGGGAGAGCCGCGCCACAGCCGATTTCAGCGTCTGATTGTTGGCCATGGCGCGATTTTCGTATTGATTCAACTCTGGATCGTTGAATAGAGTCCACCATGATCCTTTAGGAATAGAGTCGCCCGGAACCGCATCGTGCCAGGGCGCAGGGGCATGCCAGTTCTGCGGGACGGTGACGTCGGGCTTCTGATACTTGGGGCCGGCGGCGAATGCAGACGCTGAAATCAACGCCATGCCGAGGAGGCGAAGTCTCATTTAGTACCCGCTTCCTTGACAGCAACGTGCTCGCCATCTTCAAGGGAGTCGGGCGGGTTCAACACGACAGCGTCCGAAGCTTCAATCCCGCTCAGCACTTCAACATCACGGCCGTAGTCGCGACCAATCACTACGGGTTTAAGTTGGACGTTCCCGCTACCGTCCACGACCGCGGCGCGAACACCTTCAGCGCGAAACAGGAGAGCGTTCACCGGAACTGTCCAACGGGGGACTTGAATCTTCAGATCAAAATGCACCTGCGCGTAGGCGCCAGGCAAAAGCTCGCCCTTAGGATTCGGCATATCAATTTCGGTGAGCAAGGTACGGGTGCCGGGATCAATGGCATCGGCGGTCCTGACTACATTGCCGGAAAAATCCCTGCCGGCGATAGAAGCCAATTCAATCTTTGATCGAACTCCGGGCCGCACTGACGCCGCATAATTCTCCGGAACGCTCACGTAAACCCGAATAGGATCGATGCGCGCGATATTGAAGAGCTGTTGATTGGGCCCGTTGTTCCCGGCATTGATCAGCGCGCCGATATCAACGCTGCGCTTGGTGACGACGCCCGAAAACGGCGCGTAAACGTGCTTGAAGGACTCCAACTGTTCCAGACGGCGAAGGTTGGCATCGGCAGCGGCGAGGTTGGCTTGCGCCTGCGTATAGCTGCTGTTGCGTTCGTCAGTTTCCTGCTGGGCGACTGCATCCATTTTCTGAAGGCTCTCCCAGCGCTTGGCCGAAGACTTGGCGATTTCAAGCTGCGCCGTTGACTGATCGCGGGCGGCGCGAGCCTGCATCAGTTCCTGATCGATCTCCGGAGTCTCAATGTCGGCGAGCAGTTCGCCCTGGTGCACCGGACTGCCGATATCGTGGTACCACTTTTTCAAGTAGCCGTTGGTGCGGGCGTAGATGGGTGATTCCGTGAAAGCCTGCAAGGTTGAGGGAAGGACCAATTCTTCCTGTGGCGACTCGACTTTGGGGTGAACGATGGACACGGTGGCAATCGCCAATTGTTCGGTTTCATCGGCCAACGCGCGGCGTTCGCTGAAGCGAGACATGATGCCAACAATGGCGGCGACGAGAAAAATTATGCCCAGTATTATTGCGACCAGATAGCCGCGATGTTTACGGCGCCCCTGATCCCCGTGCTGCGGCTCAGCTTCGAATACTTCGGTATCGACCATGTCACCGTTCATAAAAGAAGTTTCCAGGCTCCGCTTTTACAGACTTCGAATTTCTTAATTCCTGCGGGCCGCACGTTTTGCCAGCCAGCCGTGAAAAACGCTGAACACAACCGGCACGAACAGCAGCGTTGCCACGGTGGCGAAAAGCAGGCCGCCGATCACGGCGCGGCCAAGCGGAGCGTTCTGTTCACCGCCTTCTCCCATGCCCATTGCCATGGGCATCATGCCGATAATCATAGCTAACGCAGTCATGATCACCGGGCGCATTCGAGTGTACCCGGCTTCGAGCGCGGCTTTGACAGGTTCCATGCCCTCTGCCATGCGCTCTCTGGCAAATGAGATCAGCAGAATGCTGTTGGCTGTAGCCACACCCATGCACATGACTGCCCCGGTCAATGCCGGAACACTGAGCGTAGTGTGGGTCAGAAACAGCATCCAACAGATACCCGCGAGGGCTCCGGGCAACGCGGTAATGATGATGAACGGATCCAGCCACGACTGAAAGTTAACCACGATCAGCAGATAAACCAGGACGATTGACATCACCAGGCCGAGGGCAAGCCCCTCGAATGACGAGCGCATGGTCTCGACCTGGCCGACGACCTTCAGCGTGGTGCCGCGCGGCAGATGATCTCTAAATGGAGCCAGGATCTTGTCGGTGTCGTCAGAGACGCCGCCGAGATCGCGCCCATCAACGCTGGCATAAACGTCAACCGTAGGCAAGATGTTGTAATGCGTGACCACCGCGGGGTTCGTCGTCGGCGTCACTGTAGCCAGATTGGCAAGTATCTCTGACGAGGCATTCGACGGCCCGCTGACAGGCGTATTCATCAGAGCCTGAATGGAATCCATCTTGTATTGGGGTGTCATTATCGCCAGCGGGTAGCTGACCCCATTCTTGGGATCAAGAAAGAACGTCGGACTCGTCTGAAAGCTCGAACTCAGCGAAACCAGCACGTTATTGGCGACATCACGCTCGGTAAGTCCCACCTGCTGAGCACGCACCCGGTCGACGTTAAGGTCCAGAGTGGGATCGTTCATCAGTTGCTGAACATGGACGTCAACCGCACCGGGAACATGCCGCAGTCGATTGGCAATTTGCTGCGCCACCAGGAAGTTCTGCGAATAACCGGGCCCGTTCAGCTGAATGTCAATCGGTGAAGGCAGGCCGAAATTAAGAATCTGACTGACGATGTCTGCCGGCTGGAAAAAGAACTCCACGCCGGGAAATTGTTGCGGCAAAGTCCTGCGGAGCTGTCGCGTGTAATCGTCGGTCGCTTTGTGTTTTTTAGCGAGACTTACCAGAATCTCGGCGTCTGACGTTCCTATCGTTCCGGAATTGCTATAGGAAGTGTTGATACCGCTGTAGGGCAAGCCGATATTGTCCACGATGGTGGTGACCTCGCGCTTGGGCACCTCGCGTCGGATCTCCTGCTCAATTTCATCCACCAAACGGGCAGTTTCCTCGATACGCAAACCGGCACGCGCGCGCACATGCAGCCGCATTTGCCCGGAATCGACGCTGGGGAAAAAATCACGGCCAAGAAAAAAGATCAGCCCGCCGGAGAGAACACAGAACCCGAGAAAGATGCCAGCAAAAAGTCCGCGATGTTCCATGATGGCTTCAAGCGTGTTGCAGTAGGAACGGCGAAAGCGCTCGAACAGGCGCTCAAACCCCGCCTGAAACCGCCCGAAGATATTGGAAGGCGGCTTGTGGGAATCGTCTTCGTGACCCCGCAACAGGTACATGACGAGCGTGGGAATGAGGGTTCGCGAAAACAAGTACGACGCCAGCATGGCGAAGACAACCGCTTCAGCCAGGGGAACGAACAGATAACGCGCTACACCGGTCAGGAAAAACATCGGCACAAATACGATGCAGATGCAGAGCGTCGATACAAAGGCAGGAACCGCGATCTGCTGTGCGCCGTCTAGAATGGCCTGTTTCAGCTCCTTTTTCATTCCCAGATTGCGCTCGATGTTTTCGATTTCGACGGTGGCATCGTCAACGAGAATACCGACGGCAAGCGCGAGACCGCCCAGGGTCATGATGTTGAAAGTCTCGCCGAGAGCTCCCAGCACAATGACGGAGGTCAAAATCGAGAGCGGAATGGATACGGCGATGATCAGCGTGCTGCGCCAGTTTCCGAGAAAAAGCAAAATCATGGCGGCAGTCAAACAGGCCGCAGTCAGCGCTTCGTGAATTACTCCTTGTATAGCGGCGCGGACAAATAGGGACTGATCAAACAGCAGTTTTACGTTCAGTTCCGGAGGAACCGTGGCAAGAATGCGCGGCAGCATGCCGCGAATGTTGTTCACGATATCAAGCGTAGAGGCGCCGCCATTCTTGAGCACGGTCAGCAATGAGCCGCGCACACCGTCCTGGCGGACAATATTTGTCTGCGGGCCGAAACCGTCTCGCACATGCGCAACGTCGTGAACATAAATTGTGGTGCCATTTAGAGTTTTTACAGGAAGGTCATTCAATTCGGCGATAGAGTTTGGGCTGGCATTCAGCTGGACCTGATATTCAAGCGATCCAATCTTGGCGGTGCCGGAAGGTAACACCAGATTTTGTGCACTAAAGGCATTCACAACATCCACCGCGGTGAGCTGTTTGGCCTGGAGTGCCTTGGTATCAATGTCCACCTGGACCTGGCGCTGCTTGCCGCCATAGGGCCAGGGAATGGCGGTGCCGGGGACAGTAATGAGCTGGGGACGAATGAAGTTGACACCCTCGTCAAAGAGTTGCTGCTCGGGCAAAGTGCTGCTGCTCAATCCAAGCTGAAGGATGGGAACACTCGAAGCGGAGTACTGAATGATAAGAGGCGGTGTCGTTCCTGGAGGCAGCTGCCGAAGCTGGGTCTGCGAGATTGCCGTCACCTGGGCCAGCGCTGTCTGAATGTTGGCTCGCGGCCTGAAAAACACTTTTACTACCGCGATCCCGCTCATGGATTGCGATTCGATGTGATCGATATCGTTAACCAGCGTGGTCAGGGCGCGCTCGGTGATCGTAGTAATGCGCGAAGAAAGCTCGTTCGGGGAGAGCCCCTGATAATTCCACACGATGCTGATGACCGGAATATTTATCTCAGGAAAAATATCGGTTGGGGTGCGGAAGATCACTATAGGCGCCAGGATCAGCAGCACCAGTGACATCACGATGAAGGTGTAAGGCCGACGAAGGGCTAGTGCGACAATCCACATAAGGAGTTAACAACTACAGTAACGTCATTGCGGCAAGCCGTACACTTTTTGACAAAAATTTACACGTAAACGCGTCTTATTAAAAGATTTAGATGATCGCAAAATGCGAGCGGATTCTGTAGGGGACAGGTTGTTTTTGAGTACGCCGTCTGATCGCCGACGCCGCACCGCATAAAATGAGTTAGGGCAATGACTACGAGAATACGCACTAAGGTCGGAATCATCGGAGCGGGTCCAGCCGGGCTTGTGCTCTCCCAGCTTCTGCATCTGCAAGGAATTGAGTCAGTCGTCGTTGAGAACTGCAGCCGTCAGCACGTGGAGGAACGCGTGCGGGCAGGGGTACTCGAGCAGAATACAGCTGATTTGCTGACGCAGATGGGCGTTGGAAAAAGAATGGAACAAGAAGGACTGCCGCACTACGGTATCGAGTTGCGATTCAACGGCCGCGGTCACCGCATTGACTTCAAGGGACTCACCGGGAAAGGCATCGTCATTTATCCGCAAAACAGGGTGCTCAATGACCTGAACGAAGCACGAATCGCGGCGGGAGGCCAGGTGGTGTTCGAAGCACAGGATGTTTCAGTGCTTGACCTCGCAGGCCCAGAGCCCCGTATCCACTATCGAAAAAATGGCGACGAGATCGACCTCAGTTGTGACTTCATTGCCGGCTGCGACGGCTTCCACGGAATTTGCCGGTCAAGCATTCCGTCCGGTGTCTTAACGGAGTATGAACGGACTTATCCTTTCGGTTGGCTCGGAATTCTGGCGGAAGCTCCGCCGGCATCTGATGAATTGATCTACACGCTGCACGAGCGCGGATTTGCGCTTTTGAGCATGCGCAGTCCAGCAATCAGCCGCCTCTATCTGCAATGCAAGCCTGACGAGGACATTCATCATTGGAATGATGAGAAAATCTGGCAGGAACTGCAAACCCGGATGGCGGTGGACGATTGGAAATTGACGGAAGGCCCGATCGTGCAAAAGGGCGTCACCGGAATGCGCAGCTTCGTCGTCGAACCAATGCAATATGGACGGCTCTTTCTGGCAGGTGATTCAGCGCACATTGTTCCCCCGACGGGCGCCAAGGGTTTGAATCTGGCCGTTGCCGACGTGCAAGTGCTGGCTCGCGGCTTGGTTGAGTTTTATCGAAATGGAAGCCAGCGGGAACTCGAACGCTACTCGGAGACGTGTTTGCGGCGAGTGTGGAAAGTGCAGCGCTTCTCGTGGTGGATGACTTCGATGCTGCATCGATTTCCGGACGAGAATCCGTTTGATTATCGCCGTCAACTGGCGGAACTGGATTACGTCACCAGTTCGCAGGCGGCGGCAAAAAGCCTGGCGGAAAACTATGTCGGGCTTCCGATGGAATAGCAGATGGTCGGAGTTTCCGTTTCAGCTGGCAGGTGCAGGCCCGGCGGCATTCGGCTTCCAGGCTTTGAGTTGCTTAATTTCTTCTTGCGTCCGCGCCCACGACCTGTTTTTCTTGGTCCGCATTGGCACCCGCGGAGCGCAATAAAAAGCCAAGACATTCTCCTGAAGCTCGGGCGTAAGCTGCGTAAATTTGCCCTCGCTCAGCTCGTCAAGCAGTCGGGCGTAAGTTTCGTCAGCCAGTGAATACTCGGTTGGAGCGGTCTCACGGCCAGTATCGCAATCAGTGTCTGGAAACTTCAGGTTCTTCCCGGTCACCTGCTTTAGCAGCCTGCGGTAATCATCAATCGTCCGGTCCACGCTCTTGATATACATGTCTTCGGTTTGAGTAGTGGGAACCTTAAAGTTGAGAGCGGCAGCTGGACCAACTTTGGGAATGATGCGCAGGAAAAAAGCGAGCAACCGAGTCCCGAAGCCGGGCCGTTTGTAGCCTTTCCCCCACTCTTTTTCATATTTGCTGCGCGACAGGTGATAAAGGAATTTTCGCTTGTCGAAATTGGGCGTGTCTTTTACGAGATCAGCACGGCGGTTTATCAGCGCTGCGCGCGTCATCTCCGGAATAAATTGGCTGACAGCTCGGCGGAAGGTCCCGATGGCGCGGTCTTCATCTCCCAGAACATCGCTGAGCTTCATGCCATAAGTTTTCAGGAATGCACGCTCAAGCAGAGGAGTGGCAATTTCAAATCCGATGAAGTCGTGATAGCGGTCAGAGGTGTAACGGTTTTTTGCCACTTGCACCATGTCAAAACCAAATTCGGTGCGGATGTGGGCTTTGTGGTCATCGGCGTAGGTTACTTCGTCGCCAAATTTAGCGCGCAGTTTGGGAAATTCAATCGCCACCACGCGATTGATGGTCGGATGCCCCATGTTATCGGATGAATAATGGGCCAGAGCGCCAAGGGCAAAGGCGTATTCGTTGATGTCAGTTGACTCGTTCAGAAGTGTGGCCACGAAGTCACCGCTGCGTACGTAATGCAGAAGATCGCTGAAATACTTCTTGCCGAAGGGGTAGTAACCCATGTCCTGGACCAGGCTTCCACCGTAGGCGAAGGCGTGGGCGTGGCGCAGTTCGTCCGGGGTGGCGTTGGGGAACCTTTTCAGCAGCATAGGCTGCAGTTCGTCCCGCCAGGCGAGATCGATCACCTGTTCATGAGTCAAGACGGAATAGGCGCGGGCCGGCGCCGCACTCAACGCCAATATCCCGAGGAGTAAGGCCAGCGCGAAAGCTCTCATTGGGTGTGTTGGATGCAGAGTTCCGCGACCACGCTGTTATCTTCCCACCACAAGCACGACAAAGCTGCCGGGAAGGACCGGCGGACGTGGATTCGGCTGATCGGCGGTCGCTGCCGGCTTTGGGCCAAACTCAGCAGTCACAAGGTAGATTTGATGGTTCGTTGAATCCAGTTCCATGGTCCGGGCGCGGGCCTCTGTGGGAACATTCTGTAAAACCGAAAACTTGTCGGGAGACTCCTCTTTGACGACCGTTAACACGCCTTCTCCGCACGAGGCAAATGCCAGATGAGTCTCGGGGTCGAAACGGTCAGCATCGACACCTTCACCAATAGGCAGAGTAGTGATGACTTTGCCGGTGTCGGCATTCACCACCGCCATCATCTTGTTGTCGCAACCGGAGAAAAGACGGCGGCTCTTGACGTCCATCGCGAGCCCGCTGGGTTCCTGACAAAGCGTGAGAGACCAAGTAGATTTCACCTTCAAGGCCTGCGGATCAAGCGACGTGAGTTCGCTTTTATCTTCGATATTCACGAATATCTCACCGGCGCCGGTACTCACGCCGAATTCCGGCTTGCCGTCGAGAGGGATCTTGCCGACGATTTTTCCGGTGGCGGCGTCGATTGCGGTTGAATCATGACTGCGCCCGTTGAAAGTGAAAACACGCTTACTCGCGGGATCGTACAAGATGGCATCCGGATTTTCGCCAACATCTTTTACCTTGCTTATGAGCGCGAGCGTTTTCAAATCGAAAATGCTGACCGTGCCTTCGCGGCCGTTGCTGGTGAATCCGCGATTGAATTCGGGAGCGAGCGCAATTCCGTGTACGCCCGGCGTATCCGGGATATCGCCGACCGGCTTGCCGGAATCGGCGTCAATCACCATGACGTGCGTTCCCCGCGAAATGAAGAGCCAACGCGAATTGGGGTCGAGCGTGAGATAGTCCCATCCGCCCTCGCCGCCGAGTTTGTACTTCCTGATAACGTGGTAGCCGCTGTCAGCAGAGAATACGGCGGGGCAACAGAACAATATGACCAGAGCAGTCCAGAGTCGCTTCATAAGTAAGTTGTCCTAAGTTTGTCGGCGCGATAGGCATTCTAACCGCTAACCACAATCCAGGCACAACTGATTCGGACTAAGACAGCCTGGCTACTCCGCCATTTTGGCAAGATGGAGATCGAAACCCGTGCCCGGCAGCAGAGACGCGAGTTCGAATACTTTGAACCCATCACCGGATATCTCGGTGTGCCGGTAGAGCCCAGGCTCGTTTTCGACCACTTCCCTTTTACCCTGCAACCGGTCCAAAAATTCCTGGGCGTCTTTCGTGTTCACTGAGGCGGACTTGGAGCCCTGTGCAAACGACTCAGCGGCATAAGAACGCACCAATTTGGGCCAATACTTCTCAAGCAGCTTGGTGCTGGCGAAAATGTCGGCCCAGATAACTTCGCCATTCACGGCGACCACGATGCCTACCGCGTTTCTGTCGCGCAACTGTTTTATTACGCTCTGATATTCCTCTTGCACGGGCGCGGCAACCGCCTCCAGTTTGTGCTGGACCTCATTGTTGGCGATCATGGCTGCATAAGAACTGGTTCCTTCCACTTGGGCTTGTGCGGGAGCGGGAAGGCCCGAGACCGCGCCTCCACGAGCATTTCTCACTTCATTCCAAACCTGCTGCTGATCTTTGTCGGCCATTGCCTTACTCCGGACCGAGGGCTGCACCATCGCGCCCACGATGCTGTTCGCGGAGGGCGCGTTGAATTTGCTCGAGCGTTCCACCCAGCGCCCCGGTTCAACGCAGAAGACGCTAAGATCGATGGGATCGCTCTCTGCCGGGACCAGACGGTCTTTGCCAATGATCCGATCCTGCTTGCCTCCGGTTACGATTTCGCCGGCCAGCAACAATAATGGCCGTTTCGAGTTATTGACTAACAGGAGCCGGTTTACTTCAGCTCCATCGTTCCCGTGAAATTCCCGCACACCGGAACGTCCGCGCCGTGGGCGGACCAGTGGCGTGGCATTTCCTGCTTCGGTAACCACGACTTCGCCTGAGCGGAGGCCCTCATCCAAGGTTAGGAACTCACTGGTGTCATGCGAATGGCTGGAAACAACAGGAAAGATGGTCAGATTTCCATGGCGAATTGGCCCGAGCACTTGATAGTTGCCGCCTGCGCTCGTCTCACCCGCTGGCAGGCACGGGATAACAACTGCCAAGGTTACCAACGCAACCACAGATGCGATCACAATCCAGATGCCTTTCTTCACGGTCTGCCTCCTTGGCAACACTGCCGCGCCACACGGCCGCGTCCGTCTTGGGCGACCGCGCTTTTCAAGCGCGAATGTTTTCTGGTTGGAGAACGGCAAAAAACCATCTACTTGCGTCTAAAAGTTGGTAGCATCCGAGAAGAGCATGGGAGCGCCCCTTCATACCGAAGTCGAACGCCAAGCTGAATTGCAGCCGGCCTTCGACGAGTTCTACGCTCGAAGCCGCTCGGCAGAATTTGGGATTACCCCGGAAGATTTTCGCGCGATGATTGAAGCCGTCGCCGCCAAACACGCTTCTGGAGCGGCGCTTTCTGAGTTCTGCGGCAATCTGCGGCTGGAGGATCTGGCGCTTGCCCGGGCTTGTGCTGCCGGCAGCGAACGCGCATGGGAATTTTTCATGTCGCGATTCCGCGAAAAGTTGTACGACGTAGCACGGCAAATCACGCGCGAAGATTCTCTCGGGCGCGAACTGGCCGATTCGGTTTACGCCGAGCTTTACGGGACGCGAACCCGCGAAGGCGAACGCGTGTCCAAACTGGCTTCGTACAGTGGCCGGGGATCACTGGATGGGTGGTTGCGCACTGTGCTGGCCCAAGAATACGTCAACACTTATCGGAAACAGCGGCGTCTGGTCAGCCTGGACGAAGAATCAGACGAAGGTGTGCAGTACGCAGCTCCGCACGCGGAGCCTGCGCCGGTAGCGGACCCCATGCTGGGGCGCGCTACGCATGATGCTCTCCGCGGGCTGGAGGCCGAGGAACGCTTCGTCCTAGCCTCCTATTTTCTGGACGGACGCACTCTGGCGGAGATTGCGCGCAGCCTGTCAGTGCATGAATCGACCATCAGCCGCAAAGTCGAAAAATTGACCAAAAGTCTTCGCAAGCAGATCACCAAAAACCTGATTGGCTACGGGATGAGCCGCCGCCAGGCCGAAGAAGCTCTGGATGCAGACGTCCGCGATCTGGCTATGGATTTACGTTCCAGCCTGGCGCAAGATTCGGTCCCGAGCGCGTTCTCTAAAAAGGGAGTCAAAGCGGGGGAGCGAGGAACCTAGCAAACTGATGAATCGCCTTACCAAACTGGTTGCCGGAAGCTTGAGACAACAGCCCCTCGGTTCGCATCCTGGCGCCGAGACGCTGGCGGCGTTTGCGGAAAATGCCCTTGGGCGTCCGGAACGGCAGCAGACGCTGGCTCATCTTTCGGAATGCGGAGATTGCAGAGAAGTTCTGTATCTGGCACAGTCCACGCCAGTAGCTGCGCAGGATGCGGTCGTCTATCGACCAAAGCGAATCACGCATTTTGCTTTGCGCTGGGGAGCGGTAGCCGCATCGCTGGTTATCGTTGCTGGAGGGTTATTTATCACACGCCATGAGTTTTTCCTTGCCAAGCAAGAAGCGCCTCACCAACCGACGCCAGCGTATTACGACAAGCTTGCAGAAAAGAAAGCCGCGCCGGAATTTGATTCTGTGCGCAACACGGAAGCAGCGGCAGCTACAGAAGAGTTCTCGGCGGCATCCTCGAAAGCCCGGCCAGCGGAAAAACACATGACCGCGAAACCCAAAGCGGACATGCGATTTGACGAAAGCGGACAGGTACAGGTGTTGAGTCAAAACCAAGTTCCCAGCCAGGCCTCAGGGCTCAGTCACCCGTCATTAGCGGATTCGAATGGCATTGTTGAAGTGGGCAGTAAAGCTAAGCCGCGGGACGATCGGGCTTCTGCAAATGTTCCATCTGCCGCGCCTGCACCCAATGCTGTCTCGGGTAATGTCGCGGAAGATAGACTCGACTCCAAGGACGCGCCTCACGCGACCAATGAAACCGTGGGAGTTTCAGCAGGGGCCCCGGCTGTCGAAACAGAATCTGAGACGACGGATGCAATCGGGTCCGCAAAACTGGAAGCATCGCGACAGACGCACGGCGACGCTCGCGTATTGAAGCAAAATGGTGCCTTGTTTAAGACACAAGGTCTGCCAGTAGCCCAATGGCAACTATCTACTCAGGGTGGGGTGCGGCGCTCGTTTGACGCTGGCAAGACCTGGCAAAACGTATCGGTCGCCGGCAAGGACGCCCGATTTCGAGCTGTCTTTTCTTCCGGAGATCAGGTGTGGGTCGGCGGCACAGCGGGCGTCCTTTTCCACTCAAGCGACTCTGGCCTGACGTGGGAGCAAGTCATCCCTGTTGCCGCAGGCCAGAAGCTACAGACAGATATTAGCCACATTGAGTTTTCCGATCCCCAAACCGGAGCAGTCATCACTGCGAACGGCGAGACCTGGATGACCTCTGATGCGGGTCAGACTTGGCGCAGGAAATAGCGCGTTTACAGTTGCAACTGGCCTCCCGTAAATCCCTGTTTTTCAGTATTTTCCTGCTCATCAGAACCTACACATGTTACTTAGGTGACATTTACACCCGCTTGGGGGCTGCTTAATATCCAACTGTGGTTTGGCAGTTCTGGGGGAGGGCTGCCGAGGCGCTCCGATTAGTTCGGAGCGCTTTTTGTTTTTCGGACCGGCAGAAATTCGGCTCGGTTCGGCTAGAGAGATGTTCCGCCCGTTGCCCGCTTGGGCTAAAACGCTGATCCTCCGTTATTTTCTGTCGAATTCCAGGTCGTTGCCAGCGCCCATCGTTCTTGCGACTTTGGCCGGAAAATGGCATCCAATGTTCTGGTGCTACGATAGTGGCGCGGTCGTAATACATAAAGTTTTTGGCGTTGGAGGAACAATGGCAGGCAACGGAATTGTAGAGGTAACAGACGCGAATTTCGACCAGGATGTCCTGAAAGCGGAGACGCCGGTGCTGGTTGATTTCTGGGCAGCGTGGTGCGGCCCTTGCCGCGCGATCGCTCCCATCGTGGACGAACTGGCGACGCAATATGCAGGCAAGGTGAAGATCGGCAAGATGGACGTTGACCGCAACAGCGCAACCCCGATGCGTTACGGAGTGCGCGGCATACCGACATTGCTGGTGTTCAAGGGCGGCCAGGTAAAAGAGCAGATTGTCGGCTACGTGCCCAAAGAGCAGATCCAGAAGGCGCTCGACAAGCACATTGGGTAATTGGCTCCCGATTACGCAAAGAACGCCCGGGTTCAGGCCCGGGCGTTTTTTGTGGCCTTGGTCGACTGCGACTATCGCAGTTAAGGCTGGGATTGTTGCGGGGTCACATGCACTAGCCGTTCTGCATTCCGCAAATCCGGAAAAAACCAACTCCATAACGCGACCACCAGCAAGGTACCCGCGCCGCCGACAACCACCGCGGTCACTGTGCCGAACCAGTGAGCGGTCAATCCGGATTCGAATTCTCCGAGTTCGTTGGACGCACCGATGAAGATCATGTCCACGGCATTCACCCGGCCGCGTACTTCGTCCGGCGTGGCGACCTGAACCAGCGTGCCACGGACAACAACACTCACCATGTCGGTAGCCCCGACTAACAGAAGTGCGATTAGTGACACGGTCATACTGCGAGAGATTCCAAATACGATCGTGAACAGGCCAAATCCCGCAACACATGCCAGCATCACTTTACCCACTCGGCGGCGCAAGGGACGATAGGCCAGAGCGATAGCCATGATCAACGCCCCAGCCCCCGGAGCCGAACGTAAGATTCCGAGTCCCCAGGGGCCGGTATGAAGAACTTCGCGCGCATAGACCGGAAGCAGCGCCACTGATCCGCCGAGCAGCACTGCGAAAAGATCGAGCGAAATCGAACCGAGAATAAGTTTGTGGGTCCAGATGTAATGCAGACCAGCAAGAACGCTCCGGGCACTCACTTCTTCGCGAACCCGACTGGAGGGTCCAAGCTTTATTTGGGTGAGCGCGATGGTCGCCAGCAGGCAGGCGCCAAGCGTGGTTGCATATACACCCGCAGGCCCACGGAACATGGCATAGAGCAGCCCTCCGACGGCCGGACCGAGAATTGTGGCGGCCTGAAAGACGGTTGCGTTCCAGGCGACAGCGTTGGGAAAGGCTTCGCCAGGAACAAGCTGCGGCAGTAAGGACCTACCCGCAGGTCCGTTAAAGACGCGCACCACTCCAAGTAAGAGTAGAACACCATAGATGAGGCGAACGTTATGCAGGCTGAGTCGCGTGATTTCGATCAGCAGTGCTGAACATATGGCCATGCCAAGAGTGCACAACAGCAGCACGGTCTTGCGATTGAACCGGTCTACCACGTGGCCGGCAACCAGGAACAATGCGGCCACGGGCAAAAACTGCGCCAGGCCGACATAGCCGAGGTCGAGGGGGCGCCGGGTGATCTCATAGACCTGCCAGCCCACGGCGACGGATTGCATCTCCAGACCGACAACGACGCAGAAGCGCCCAGCCGCATACAACGCAAAACCTAGATGGCGGAAGGCGGCCAGGCCAGCGTGGCCGTGGCTGTCGATGGCGGACATGTTCTTACTAATGTGCCATACAAGAAGGCGATGTCTATAATCCAGATTCGGCTACGAGATTGTGCTGCCGACCCCGAGAGCATGAGATTCGAATTCTTTATAGCCTCACGATATCTTCGCGCCAAGCGAAAGCAAGCAGTTATCGGGATCATCACGGTGATTTCCATTGCGGGCGTTGCCGCCGGCGTGGCTTCGCTCATCATCGCCCTGGCCATCAACAATGGATTTCGCCAGGACATGCAGGAGCGATTGCTGGGTTCGACGTCTCATGTCAACCTGCTTCGCACAATGGGAGACGGGATCACCGACTGGCGTCCGCTGATGGAGCGTTTGCAGAAGCAGCCGCATGTCATCGCGGCCGCACCAGACATCTACGAGCAAGTGCTGATTTCGCTAGGCTCGCATGCCAAGGGCGCCGTGCTGAAGGGAATCATTCCGCAGGACGAGAGGAAAGTCAGCGATCTTCTCGACAGCGTGAAGCAAGGCTCGGGGAGTTCGCTGGAGGAAAGCCCTGGAGCGAAGGCCGGCACAGAATCAAACGGCGTTTCCCCGGGCGGGGGCGCCCGTGCCACAGAAGCAATGGGCGATGCCGATTCTCTTGCAGCCGTGCAGCAACGGCGTGACGCCATGCCACCCATCATCATCGGAAAAGAAATGGCGGATGAGTTAGGTGCGAAGGTGGGATCGGTGGTGCTGGTCACAAGTCCGCAGGGAGAACTCACGCCTTTTGGCTTGGTCCCAAAATACAGCCGGTTTCGTGTCACCGGAATTTTTGATTCAGGATTTTATGATTACGACCTGTCATGGTCGTTTACTCGGCTGGACGATGCGCAGAAACTGTTTGCGCTGGGAGATGTAGTCCAGGTAATCGAGTTCAAAATTGACGATATTTATAAAGCCGCACAGGTGGGCCAGGAATTGGAACAGGCCGCCGGGCCCGGGTTCATGACGACCAACTGGATGGAGCAGAACAAGCCGCTGTTTCATGCGTTGAAAACAGAGCGCTTGGTCACGTTTATTACGGTGGGGTTGATTGTGTTTGTGGCGGCGCTGAATATCTTGATTTCCCTCACCATGATGGTGATGGAAAAAACGCGAGATATCGCCGTACTCATGTCGATGGGAACGCGCAAAGCGCAAGTGCGCAAGATATTTATTGCTCAGGGGGCGCTGATCGGACTGATCGGCACTGCCGCCGGGCTGGTACTCGGTTACGGACTTTCCTGGATAGGGGGCCATTATCACCTGTTCTCATTGGCGCCGGAGGTTTATTCAATTGACTACGTTCCCTTCGCCCCGCGAGTAATGGATGGAGTGCTGGTCGCGGTGGTCGCGGTAGGAACGGCGCTGGTAGCTACAATTTATCCGTCGTGGTCAGCGGCGAGGATATTGCCGGCGGAGGCTTTAAGGTACGAATAACTAACCTTATCGGTTGTGCTCAGTCTGCTCCAGCAGCGGCGCTTTTCGCTTCGACCGAGCCTGTCAATGTGCTTTCGGCAATTCCGCTATAGTCGCGCAGCTTATTGAGCGACGTCTGTATTTCTTCTACCTGCACGCGATGTCCACGTTGCGAGGCCAGCGCGCACACCCGGGCGGCATTCTCGCTTGCATTGCCCCCGATTTCAAGCAGCGCCACGAGCGAATCGGCGTGCAATTTCCACAAAGATGGTGAATTGTACGCCCGCTTGAGCTCTTCCAGTTCAGTAATGAGGCGCGCATTCACTGCAACCAGGCGCAGCAGCACTCGTGCCACCCCGGCGCGCAAACTTTTTTCTTCCAGATAATCGGCGCAATAAGCGTCGGCTTCGGCAGGCGTGAGCGTCAGGTTGAAAAAGCGCATAGGTACTACCTGGCGAAATTTGGGGTCGGCTACACGAACGAAAATCCTCACCGACTCTTCGACCTTGAGCAGCTTGGTTTCTTCGGCCGCCAATTGCTGCGGCGTAACCGCTTTTCGCATCGCCTTCAAATTGAATGGCGGATGGGCAACCGCAGCGCTCTTTTTTGCGGCCGGCTTCGCAACCGCCGCTGGACGATTCCCCTTCGATCCTCGCTTCACCGGAGGCTGTTGCTCAAGTTTTTGCTTCAGACGAGACACCCGCTGGAATTTTTCCAGCGCGTTTCCATAGTCCAGCTTGAGCAGCCGGTTCTCGTCCATGGCTTTCACATGCTCCACCGTCACGTCCACGCCGTCCACGCTGCCGAGTATGGTGCCGCCCTGCTCTTCCAAATCGTCGGCGAAGGTTTTGATTTCCTTACTGGCAGCCCGGAACAGCTCATCAAATTTTGCGCCGAAGGTTGCGTTATAAGGCGCAATTGTGGCCAGCACTCCGGGATGAAAGAACGAAGTGTCGAGCGACTGCTTGAGCTGGCGCACGGTCTGGATAACTCCAGATTCGAGTAGTGCGTTGAAGTCGCGGAAACGAAGCACCTGTTCTTCGAGCGGATCGAAGCGCCGCAATATTTGTATATGCTCTTCGGGCAACGCCGGTTGATCGGTGTCGGCGAGAATTTCTATGAGCGCAATTTCAAAAGGCGACAGCGGAAGTGAACCGTCAAGACCGTAACCGCGCTGCTCCCACTGGCCGGGCACGCGGGGGTGACGGTAGAGAAAAGTCGAAACTATGTCCGTCTTGTCGCGATCGGATTCAGCATGGTCCTTCTTGCGCACGAAGTAGCGCAACATGGCCTCGGCGATTTCGGGATCGGTTTCATCGCTAAAAGCGCGACGTAACATGGCCGGCGAGATGGCCATGTCGAGAAGACGTAACCAGCGCCGCATGGCGCTAAGCGTTCCATTCACATCGTTATCGCCCTGGAGCGATACGGTTTCCAGCCCGGCCGGGACCGGGACCTCGCCTTCGACAGACTCCTGCAGGAGCTTCTCGTAGAAGCCCTGAACGGTCGCCAAGATGGCAAGCTCCCATTTGGGATCTTCAGCCAATCGTTTTCCCCCAACGAAACTAGTCCAAATTGAAATAGTGCCAGAGGAGGAAGGTTACGGGTAGTTACCGTGGTAAGTTGAGGCGTTTGCGCGCTTCTGAGCCGCGGGCCGACACCCGAGCAGAGCGGAACGACTTCGAGGGAACCCGACCAGGACAGGATATTCCCTGAATGGTTATGAATAGAATTCGGCCCTGTTTAATTGAGGCTTGCTATTCAAACACCACTGTCTTGTTCCCATACAGAAGCACGCGATTTTCGACGTGCCAGCGAACGGCGCGAGAGAGAACAACTTTTTCCAGGTCGCGGCCCTTCTGAATCAGATCGTCCACTGAGTCGCGATGCGAGACGCGGACCACGTCCTGCTCGATGATGGGCCCGTCGTCGAGAACCTCGGTTACATAGTGACTGGTGGCACCAATCAGTTTGACGCCGCGGGTGAACGCGCGGTGATAGGGCCGGGCGCCGATGAACGCAGGCAAAAATGAATGGTGAATATTGATGATTCTCTGGGGAAAGGCATTGACAAACTGGGAGGAAAGAATCTGCATGTAGCGGGCAAGCACAATAAAATCCACAGCATTTTTTTGGAGCAGCGCGACAATCTGGCGTTCGGCGGTGAGCTTGTTGTCCTTTTCAACGGGAACAAGAAAGAACGGAACCCGGTAGAACTCAGCAATGGAGCGACTCTCCGGATGATTAGAGATGACGCAGGGAATATCGCAGGCCAATTCTCCGCTCTGATGGCGATAGAGAAGATCGACAAGGCAATGATCGTATCTCGAGACCAGAATCGCCATGCGCGGTCTCACATCTGACAGCGCCAGCCTCCAGTCCATATTGAACTTCTTTGCCATGGGAGTGAACTGCGCCACGAAATCGCTCAGGGGAACATTCAGTTCAACCGGGTCGAATTCAACCCGCATCAGAAATGTGTTGGAATCCAAATCGCCATGCTCGTCCGCGTGGAGAATGTTGCCTCTGTGCTGGTAGATAAATCCGGCAACACTGGCGACGACGCCTTTGCGGTCGGGACAGGAGAGTAGAAGGATGGCGGAGTTTTTCATACTTACGCGACGCCAGGACGCTGCACATAAAACGGCTTCGCAACTCGGACGATCTGAGATTTTTGCTCGGTTGTCAAGAACACCACATCAAGATGTTCGTGAGCACCGAACATTTTGTGAAACACAGCTCCGACACTTGTAACCAACTCAGGATCTTCTCGGGCAGCATCGAGACAAGGAGCGACATTGATGTCTTGGGAATCGCTGTCCCGCACTCGAACAAGAGATGCTGAACCTAGATTGATATTTCTCTTAAACAGATCGACCAGTTCAGCCTTTAGTTCTCTTTCGGCTTGCCCATCTTGCTCCGCCAAAAAGACTACACCTGAAACTGGCATCTCCTGTGGGACAGATGACCTCTTCGGTTTTTCCTCGCCCATGGACATTTTCCCTCAGTTCGCTACCTTCGCAAGTCTTTCAGAATCTCTCGCGCCGCATTTGCCCCCGAAGCACCAGTCAGCCCAGTGCCTGGGTGGGTTCCCGATCCGCAGAGGTAAAGATTGTCGATTGGCGTTCGGTAGCGGGCCCAGTCGAGCATGGGGCGCATGGTGAATATCTGATCCAGTGCAAGGTCTCCGTGGAAGATGTGGCCGCCGGTCAAGCCATAGATTTCTTCAAGGTCAAGTGGGGTGATGATCTGGTGTGACAGAATTTTGTTGGGAAGATCGGGAGCGTATTGCGTCAGGGTCTTGACGACAGTGTCTCCGAGCGCAGTTCTCTGATCGTCCCAAGTCCCGCTCTTCAATTCGTACGGCGCGTATTGCATGTAGATCGACATCACATGCTTGCTTTCCGGAGCAAGCGTCGGATCGGTCAGCGACGGTATCGTGATCTCCAGATACGGAGCGCGAGAAAAATCACCGTACTTGGATTCGTCAAAGGCGCGTTCGAGGTAGTCGATCTCGGGGCCAATCTGAATGCGGCCGCTAAG
>DATJHT010000063.1:0-6091 GCA_035493765.1 Terriglobales bacterium | reverse complement strand
CTCATCCTCGGCTCGGGGCCGATCATCATCGGACAATCCGCCGAGTTCGACTACTCCGGCACGCAGGCCTGCAAGGCTCTCAAGGCCGAGGGATACGAAGTGGTGCTGGCCAACTCGAACCCGGCCACCATCATGACCGATCCCGAGGTCGCCGACCGGACTTACATCGAACCGCTCACCCGCGAATATCTGGAAGAAATTATTCGCGTCGAGCGCGAGCTCTCGCCGAGTACGGGCTTCGCCGTTCTTCCTACGGTTGGCGGCCAGACCGCGCTCAACCTGGCTATCGAGCTCTATGAAAGCGGAGTGCTCGAAAAGTACGGCGTCAAGCTGATCGGTGCAAGCGTTGATGCGATCAAGAAGGCCGAAGACCGTCTCTACTTCAAAGATGCGATGCAGAAGATCGGCCTCGACGTGCCGAAATCGGCGCTGGTCAACAATCTGAAAGATGGTCTGGAGTTTGCCGGCAAAATCGGATTCCCTGTGATCGTGCGTCCATCCTTTACTCTTGGCGGCTCGGGCGGCGGCATGGCCTATAACCGCGAAGAGCTGCTCGATGTGCTTGCCCGCGGCCTCGATTTTTCTCCCGTCCACGAAGCGCTGATCGAAGAATCGGTTTTGGGGTGGAAAGAATATGAACTAGAGGTCATGCGCGATCTCAAGGACAACGTCATCATCATTTGTTCGATCGAGAACTTCGACCCCATGGGCGTGCACACCGGTGACTCAATTACTGTTGCTCCGGCGCAGACGCTTACCGACCGCGAATACCAGGCGATGCGGGACGCATCGATTGCTGTGATCCGGGAGATCGGCGTCGAGACTGGCGGGTCGAACATTCAGTTTGGCGTGCATCCTCACACTGGGAGGATGGTCGTGATCGAGATGAATCCCCGAGTTTCGCGGTCATCGGCGCTGGCGTCGAAAGCAACGGGATTTCCAATTGCGAAGATTGCGGCGAAGCTTGCCGTCGGCTACACGCTCGACGAAATTCCCAACGACATCACCCGCAAGACCCCGGCGTGTTTTGAGCCAACACTCGATTACGTGGTCGTCAAAATTCCCAAATGGCAGTTCGAAAAGTTTCCCGGCGCGGACGAAAATCTTGGGCCGCAGATGAAGTCAGTCGGCGAAGTCATGGCTATCGGCCGAACGTTTAAAGAGGCGCTGATGAAAGGCGTGCGCGCGCTCGATACCGGCAAGCGCATCGGCGGCGAAAAAATTGAGCCTAAGATTCTCACGCAGCGCCTGGTAACGCCGCATCCAGAGCGGCTTTCGTATGTTCGCTACGCCATTCGACAGGGCCACACGGTCAAGCAACTCGCGAAGATGACGGGCATCGATCCGTGGTTCCTGTATCAGCTCAAAGAAATTAACGACATGCAACTGGAGGTCGAGAAGCATCCGCTCGAATCGGTTCCCACCGAAGTGCTGCGCGAAGCCAAGCGCATGGGATTCTCCGACGGACGCCTAGCTGGAACGTGGCGACTGAGCGGTAAAGGCGATCAGGAGAAGATTCGCCACTTGCGGAAGAAACATAAAGTCCAGCCGGTGTATAAGCGCGTGGACACTTGCGCCGCCGAATTTGAAAGCTTCACGCCATATCTTTACTCGACGTACGAGGACGAAGACGAAGCCACGCCGACGGCGAACAAGAAGGTCATGATTCTGGGCAGCGGGCCCAACCGCATCGGGCAGGGAATTGAGTTTGATTACTGCTGCTGCCACGCCAGTTTTGCTCTGCGCGAAGACGGCTACGAGACCATCATGGTCAACTGCAATCCGGAGACGGTTTCTACCGACTACGACACCAGCGATCGCCTCTACTTCGAGCCGCTGACCTTCGAAGATGTCTGGGCAATTTACGAACATGAGACTGCAGCGGGCGCCGATGTTGGCGTCATAGTCCAATTTGGCGGGCAGACGCCACTCAATCTTGCCCTGCCCCTCAAGAACTCGGGCGTGAAGATCATCGGGACGTCACCCGAGTACATTGATCTCGCCGAGGACCGCAAGCGTTTCAACAAACTGCTCGAAGAGCTCGATATTCCGCAAGCGCCAGGCGCCATGGCAGCATCGCTTGAAGAAGCCGTCGCGGGCGCAGCAAAAATTGGGTATCCGGTGCTGGTGCGTCCGTCGTATGTGCTGGGCGGTCGAGCCATGGTCATCGCGTACGACGAAGAAACGGTCGTTCGTTACATGAAAGAGGCGGTCGAATATTCACAAGACCGCCCGGTGCTGATTGATCACTTCCTCGAAGACGCAATCGAAGTTGACGTGGACGCGCTCTCCGACGGCGAAGACGTCGTCATCGGCGGGATTATGCAGCACATCGAAGAGGCGGGAATACACTCCGGCGATTCGTCGTGCGTGCTGCCGGCCGTCGATATTCCTGAACACCTGCTCGATCGCATGCGCGAATACACATTTAAGTTGGCGCGTGCGTTGAAAGTCGTTGGTCTGATGAACGTGCAGTTTGCAATACCGAGAACTGATAATGCGAACGGCTCCGGCGGAACCGTTTACGTGCTCGAAGTGAACCCGCGGGCTTCACGCACTGTGCCTTACGTATCAAAAGCCACCGGTGTGCCGATGGCGAAGATTGCTTCACGCCTGATGACCGGCCGTAAGCTGCGCGAATTTTTGCCGGAGAACATCGAGCAGAAAAAAGATCTCGATACCGGATCGCATTACTACGTTAAGTCTCCGGTATTCCCGTGGAACAAGTTTCCTGGCGTGGACACCGTCCTCGGCCCCGAGATGAAATCCACCGGCGAAGTTATGGGCGTGGCAGACAATTTTGGCGAGGCCTTTGCCAAAGCGCAAATCGCCGCCGGACAAAAGTTGCCCACGCAAGGCTGCGTATTTGTCAGCGTCACCGACCACGACAAGCCGCACGTCGCCGTCGTCGCCCGCAAGTTCGTGGACATGGGATTCAAACTCGTCGCCACTGCCGGTACCGCCGACGTGATCGAAGAAGCCGGTATGGCTTGCGAGCGCGTGTACAAAGTCAAGGAGGGGCGGCCGAACGTCGTTGATCTGATCAAAGGCGACCGTATCCAGCTGATTGTGAATACGCCGGAAGGCGCTGACCCATTCTTCGATGAAAAAGCCATTCGTCGCGCAGCCGTCACCGCGCGCATCCCGACGATCACTACTCTCGCCGCCGCCCGCGCCGCAGCGGAAGGGATTGCCGCATTGCAGCGTGGGGAAGTGAATGTGAAGGCGTTGCAGCATCTGCACGCGGAGAGAGCCGCCAAAGCACTGACCTGAGCGAAATGTTCGATGCGCGAACGCGCATCGGATACGCAGTCGAAGGAGGCAGGCAGCCCCAGCGCCCACTGCGATCCCGCAAGACATTCTCTCCGGAGTGGTGCACTTCATCGTGAGAATGCCTTGATGCGTCTGGAATAGCGCCCAGCGACCACGGGGCCCTTCGACTCCGTAGATGCTTCGCTTCGCGAAGCATCTACTCTGCTCAGGATGACAGTGCTAGGCAAAACCGTGCTTCATCGTTCCCTTCGCAAGACATTCGACAGGGGCACAGACGTCGTTCCGGAAGTCTGCTGCCCTCGTTCTAAAATGTTCCTGTGTACTCCCCCGAACTCCTCGACCACTTCGAGCACCCTCGCAATGCCGGCGTTCTCGATTCGCCCGACGCGGTCGCGCAGCTTGAAAATCCGGTTTGCGGCGATGTGCTCGCGCTTTCGGCGCGAATTAATGGCGGTCGAATCGCGGACATCCGGTTCAAAGCCAAGGGATGCGTTCCCGCGATGGCTTGCGGATCAGCCCTGACAACGCTGGCATCCGGTCGCACGATGTCGGAAGCGGCTGAGATTGATGCAGATGCCATCGTCGCCGTTCTCGGCGGATTACCACCCGCATCGAGTCATGCTGCGCATTTGGCGATTGACGCCCTCACATTGCTGCTGCGCAATGTCCGGCATGACGAAAAGTCATGAAGACGCGGTCCCTGGGAAACCCTCTCGTTGACATTTCCACATTAGAGAGGCAAACTACCCAATCTGCTGAAAAGTGCCCGGCGGCAGATGTTTTTCGCGGACAATTGCTTTTGCGGATTCATTAAACCCCTTGATTATGACTCCAGAGCGGCGCTCGTTTACGCTGGACTCCACCCTCGAAACCGTGGACAAATCGGAGCAGGCCGCCACTGAAATTGCCACCGAAAACGGCTTTGGCGAAGACGAGGTTCTGCAGATTGCAATGGCGGTCCGCGAGGCGGCAGTCAATGCCGTTTTGCACGGCAATGCCTACGATCCTGACAAGAAGGTGCGTTTGGAATTCGAACGCACCGGCCACGACCTCGTGATCACTATTCGCGATCAGGGCCGGGGGCTGGATTTAGCCAAGGTCCCTGATCCGCTGGCGCCGGAAAACCTTTTGAAGACTTCGGGCAGAGGTATTTTCTTAATCCGTTCGTTTATGGATGCAGTCGAGATTCATCCGTCACAGACGGGAACTGAAATCAAACTGATAAAGCACGTCCACGCAACAGCCGCGGACGGCAAGGAGGCTTCCCAGTGAACTTGAAAACCAGCACACGCCAGGTTGACGGCGTCACCATTGTGGATTGCAGCGGACGGATCACGTTGGGCGAAGGCAGCATTGTACTTCGTGATCTCGTCAAAGATCTGCTGTCCAAAGGCCAGAAGAAGATTCTGATGAATCTTGGGGACGTCAATTACATTGACAGCTCCGGCATCGGTGAACTCGTCAGCGCCTACACTACGGTGAAAAATCAGGGTGGCGAACTCAAGCTGCTCAACCTGACTAAGAAGGTCCACGACCTGCTGCAGATCACCAAGTTGTACACCGTTTTTGATGTGAAGGACGACGAAGCGGCAGCAGTCAAAGCGTTCCGCTAGACTCGGCGGCTTGTATGCCGGGCGTTTCAAGTTGGTGAAGGAACGGGTGCGTTCCCCCGTTCCCGCACAACTGCTGGCCTTAGTTGGGCAGTTGGTCCGTTTTGGGAACCCCGCGAAATTTTCTTCAGTTTGTTGTTTTTTCTACGTGTCCACGCGCCTACTATTTCGGCATGCGTAAGGTGTCTCTCCCCATTACCATTTGCGCTCTGGCGCAATTGTGCGGGTCAGTCTGCATCCCGTTTGATCAGGCACAGCGCCACATTGGCGAAACCCAGTGCATTACCGGAAAAGTAGTCCGCGTGGAAGCCGGCACCAAGGGAGTCCACTATCTCGATTTCTGCGAAGACTACCGCTTGTGCCCGTTTTCAGTCGTGGTATTTTCATACGACTTGAAAAATGTCGGGGACGTTCGCGAGCTTGCGGGCAAGGTCGTCGAGATTCGCGGCGAGGTGAAGGAGTACGACGACCGCGCCGAAATCATTCTTGAAAGCCGGAAGCAGCTCGGCGGAGATGCTGCGGCACTTCCGCCAATGCCTAAGAATTTCGATGTCGAACAGAGGGGCAACTTCAGCCCCGGCCAATTTCGCGCGCCCCACGCCAGAAGCACACGCAAGAAAAGAGGCGTTCCGACTGTGCCGGCGGACATTCCGCAAGACGTGGAGAACTGACGCAGTGCCTGGACGTGAAGATAAGCTTTCTAACCGCAAAGGACGCGTAAGAAAAGCAGGAGCATTGTTTGCTTTGCGTCTTCGCCATCTATGCGGCTAATGGCTTTTGAGCTTGTCCTTGAATCGTCCTGCCTACACCAGCCCCTTCTTAAGTTCGTCCAGCGGATAAAAGGTTCCACGCCATTCCACACCGCCATTCCACAGCGTGACGATCATCGAGCGCAGCATGGTATAGATGAACAGCACAGTGCTCACCGGATGCAGCAGAAAATACCAGGGCGAAATCTCAACCTTTCGCCAAATTCCTGCATAGAGAAGAAACATTGAGGCGAGCGTCACAGCGTAGGGAATCCGCGTCCAACCCGGTGCAAAGAATGTTCCCCAGAAGGGCAGGAGATTTAGAATCGCCATAGCGACGGAACCGCCCACGGCCCGCCACGGCTGAAAGGACATTACCGCGAAGAAGTTCTTGGTCAGATTGTTTACTACGCCGCGCGCGCCCTTGGCCCACCTGATCTCAATCAGATCGTCTCCGAA
>DATJHT010000062.1:0-45686 GCA_035493765.1 Terriglobales bacterium | reverse complement strand
AGCCAGCATCACGCGCCAGTTCCGCCGAAGTACATCCCCATTGATGGACAAGTTACGGACACAGGTGGAAGCAAAGTTATCGAAAACGCATTGGTGGAACTGGCAATCGGCGATATTGACGAGAACCAGAACACAGACTCGCTGGGCCGCTACGCATTCTCTTTAAAGGGATTCGATCCGGAAACAGTCGCTTTAATGACCATCAATGCTCCGGGTTACAAGCGCTTCACCGCGAACATGCTGTTGAGAAAACTGGCAGAAGATAAGGAACAAAAACTCGAGGCGGCAATGCAGCCCGCTCCGCCAAAAGGGCTGGGCGCAATTGTAGGCGCGGTTTATGTCGGCCCGAAACCTGCCGCAATTGGTGGACAGCCGGCGGTTCCCGGCCAGCTAAAGTACGTCAGGCGGATCGATCCGAAGGTGATGGCTGCCCGGAACTGAAAGGATTGCGGCGTTGCAGCCGTCGTCGTAACGGCTTTGTTGTCTCAAGCGCCAGCAATGGGCAACATTCGCCTCTTGCGGAATGCGAGGCGCGGTACTATCATCCGCGCGGCTGGAAAATCCAAATAATTTCTTTCGCAATGGAGGCAGTATGAAACTGAGAACCAGTTTGCTGACGCTGGCGTTTTGTCTGGCAGCAGTCATGTGTTTTGCGGCCAATGACGCATTCATGGGTACCTGGAAGCTGAATGAGGCCAAATCAAAAATTGGCGCCGGAGCACCGAAGAACCACACTGTGACGTATGAAGCTGCCGGCGATGACGTAAAAGTCACGATTGACGGCACAGCGGCAGATGGCACAACGATGCACAGCGAATGGACGGGAAAGTTCGATGGCAAAGATTATCCGTCGACGGGAAATCCCAACGAAGATATGCGCTCGGCCAAGCAAGTAAACGCCCGCACGATCGATGTCACGTCCAAAAAAGATGGCAAGGTTGTTCTCACGGCGCACGTCGTGCTCTCGGCCGATGGAAAGAGCCGAACCGTAACCGCGCACGTGACCGACGCCAAAGGTAAGAAGATCACGAGTACTGCGGTGTACGACAAAGAGTAAGAAACGCCCCACCCTTCCCACTGGAGGGTGGGGACTCTGCGCTGGTTGGCCTTAGATTCCACCGGTCTCAAAGTCTTGCTCTACCGAATGCCAGCCCTGCCCGATCTCCCATTGCACGGGCCCACTTGCTGTCGTAACATGGCGTGGCAAAGTTCGGCCTAATGCCTGATTCATTCAATCAGCCCGCGCCACGGCGATGGTTGGGATCGGGGACCAATGCCTAATGTCGTGACTACTCTGGCCGCAGGGGACCGTGTCGGCGATTATCAGATACTCGCCCTCGCCGGTTCCGGCGGGATGGGCGTGGTCTATCGCGCGCTCGACCTCAAACTGCAGCGGACGGTGGCGCTGAAGTTCCTTCCCGACGAACTGGTCAGCAATGAATCGCAAAAAGCACAGTTCCTGCGTGAGGCACGGACGGCGTCTTCGCTCGATCATCCGAATATTGGCGTAATCCACGGAATTGAGGAGACCGCCGACGGCCGCACGTTCATTGTGATGGCCTACTACGAAGGCGAAACCCTCGCACGCAAGCTCATGGCCGGCCCTCTGCCGCTTGAGCACACCGTGGATATCGGCATTCAGATGGCGCGCGGCCTAGCGGAAGCGCATTCGCGGGCAATTGTGCACCGCGACATCAAGCCGTCGAACGTAATCGTGACGCAACAGAATGTGGTTAAGATTGTGGACTTCGGGCTCGCGCGCGCTACGACGAATTCGATGAGCACGCAGACCATGAGCACTTCGGGGACGATCGGGTACATGTCTCCAGAACAGACGATGGGCAAGCCGGTCGATCAGCGCACCGATATTTGGGCGCTTGGAATTGTGATTGCCGAGATGGCGACCGGGCGCAATCCGTTTCAACGCGAGTCGGCGCCGGCGGCGATCGTTGCCATCCTGAACGAAGCTCCGCAATTGCCGGATGAATTGCCGATTGAGTTGCGCGGAATCATTTATCACGCGCTGTCGAAAGATGCGGCCACGCGTTACGCGAGTTGCGGCGAGATACTCGCCGACCTGGAAACATTCCGCAGTCACCTGGATCCCGTCGCGCAGACGACGCGGGCAACGCGAACATCGGCTTCTCTCAGAGCGAGCATCGAACGCGCATCGGTGCAGATGCTGGGGCATGAGGCGCGGCCGGGAAGAAAGAAGCTGTGGTTGATATCGGCGGCGGCCGTGATAGTTGCGGTCGGCGTACTGGCGGCGATTCCTTCGGTACGCAATCTAATTTTCGGAAGGCCCCAACAACATGTGGCGGTGCTGCCGTTCGAGAACGTCGGAAATGATGCGTCGAACGAAGCCGTCTCCCAAGGATTGATGGATACGCTCACCAGCCGGCTGAGCAATCTGGATGTCGGCCAGCAGAGCCTGTGGGTGGTGCCGGCCAGCGAAGTGCGTCGGCAAAAAATTAGCGATCCGACTGCGGCGCGGCGGGAACTGGGCGCGACATTGGCAGTTAAGGGCAGCATTTCGCGCGATGGCAAGGACGTTCACCTGACCGTCAATCTCATTGATACAAAGAACCTGCGGCAGATTGGATCGGCCACGCTTGAAGATCGCGCCGGCGATCTGGCTTCACTGCAGGATGAAGCCGTGGCGCGGCTGGCACGGCTGATGCACATCAATGTCACTGCTGCAATGTTGCACGACACCGGCGGTTCTGTGGTTCCGGCTGCGTACGAGGATTATCTGAGCGCGCTCGGCTACATGCAGCGCTACGACAAGCCGGGGAATCTGGATTCGGCTCTCGGGGCGCTGAATAAGGCCGTAAGCACCGATCCGCAATTTGCACTGGGATATGCGGCGCTGGGGCAGGCGTATCAATTGAAATATGTTGTCGATCCGAATCCAAAATGGATTGACGAAGCTTCAGCGAACTGCAAGCGCGCCCTCGAACTCGACGCGCACCTTCCCGCCGCTTACGTCACGCTGGGACGCATTCACGATGATTCCGGGAAGTACGATCTAGCCGCGCAGGAATTTCAGCATGCGCTCGATCTGAATCCGCGGGATGCAGATGCGCTGAACGGAATCGGCCAAAGCTACGAGAAGGCTAATCGATTAAAGGAGGCGGAGGCAGCTTTTCAGCGAGCGGTCGCGCTGCGCAATGATTCCTGGGATGGATACAATGCGCTGGGGCTTTTCTATGACCGTCAAGGAAAATATGCGCAAGCAATCGAGCAGTTTAAGCGCGCCTCCGAGCTGACCCCGGACAACGCGCAGGTGTACAGCAACCTTGCCGCTGTGTACATCGATATGAGCGATCCGAAGGTGATTCCGCAAGCTGAAGCCGCACTGATGAAATCCATCCAGCTGATCCCGTCGTACCCGGCGTATGCGAATCTAGGCATTCTTTACAGCCAGGAAAAGCGTTATCAAGAATCGGCCGCAGCGACGGAAAAAGCCTTGCAGCTGAATGACAAGAATTATCGCGTCTGGGAAAACCTCGCGGTGGCGTACGAACGTTTGAATCAGCAAGATAAGGCAGCGAATGCGCGTGAGCATGAGCTTGCAGTACTCGAAGCAGGCGCAAAAGTGGAGCCTAAGGATGCGGTCTTGCAGTCCTTTCTTGGGCTGCTCTACTCCAAGAAGGGCATGCACGACGAAGCAGACCGTCATCTTCAGACAGCCCTGGCGCTCGCTGCGGAGGATCAGGATGTTCTCGAGAATGCCGCCGAGGCATATGGACGAATGGGACGCCAGCGTGTGGCCGTGCAGTACCTAAATAAAGCTGTAGCGCGGGGTTATCCGATGGAGGACCTCAGGACCAATCCAGCAGTTGCAAGTTTGCTGGCAGATCCAAGTTTTCGGACCAAGTAAGCGTACAAAATAAAACTAAGGAGAGAAGCAAATGGCAGCAGAACCAATTCCAATGCCGGAAGATAGCACAGAAGTCACAATTAACTCGGACGGCACCATCACGGGCGCAGTGTCAGTTAACAACGGTGGGGTCATAAAGTTTCAAGTGAGCAGCTATCCCACCAATCCCAATACCGGTACACCTTACAATGAGTGCATCGTAACCATCACTTCGTCAGACGTTACCTGGGCGACAAGCGCTGCTGCAGGGCAGAGCACGATCAAAGTGGGTAACTGAATATCACCATTCGACTGATCTCACCCTTCGCATTCAAGAAGGGTGAGACGGACGAATTCCGATTATCTTCCGATGGTTTCTCTTGCCAGCCGCTCGCGAAAATATTCCTTCCAACTTTCAGGTAAGGCTTCGACCTGCAGCGCACGCTCGACCGAGCGTACGTCATCGCTCGAAAAAGACTTCACACTGAACAAGCGCGTGATCTCAGAGACCGGCACTGCGCTTGCGTCCTGCGAGATTGATCTCATCTCATCGCCAGCCCCAACTTCACCTCCACGGATAACTGCAAGATAAAAGCCGGTCCGCCCACTGATGTGAAAGCGTTTGACCATGTCGTCCATCTGGAACCGTATGCCGAGTTTGTAGCAGGGCAGGCGCGGCTGAGTCACAACTACTTCGGCGGAACCTATGGAAAAGCGGTCGCCAATGTGAACCGAGTTTTCAGGCGAATCGTTTCCAGCAGGAAAATCAAGGGTGAAGTTCTCACCGAACATTCCCATTGGCAGCTCACGGCCGGGCAATTCGCGTTTCCAGTATTCGTAGTGTTTGAGCGGATAACAGTACACGGCCTTTTCTTCTCCACCATGGACAGTCAGGTCGGCCTGTCGGTCGCCATCAAGGTTGAGCGTGCGCAGCGCAACCCTGCTCTCAACTGGCTGCTTGAAAATCCCGGTGGTCACTTCCATACCATGCCATATGACCTCGCGCGGCAGTCCGACATTCAGTGAAACGAGATTCATCTGCATGGCTGGTTCGATGAGAGTTGGCATATCGGGGATTCGAACGTGCTCGGTGGCGAAAGAAAGCGTGTTTTTCGCACCCCGGAAGCGTAGCATCAATACAGAGGCAAGCTATGCACAGCGAGAATCCTCATCGCGGTATCACAATGCACCAATTGCCGGTCGCGGGTAACATTCCGGGATTGATATTTGCGGTTGGCAGTGCGCTGATTTTTCTGTTTGCGATCCCGGCGCTCTGGTATGTGCTGGTGGCGGCAGTAGCAGTTGGACTGGTAATTGCCGCGCTGCTACAAGCCTTGCATCAAGAACGCCCCGACGAAACCGCGCGCCTCACGCTTAAGATTTGATCTGCATTAGTGAGTCAATGGCGCGGGCGTTGCCGACGATTTCCATCCCACCACGTGATACGTCGCAGTCCCCGGCCCCGGATTGCGCACCCCGTGCAGCTGATTCGACGCGATAAAAAAGACTGAGCCTGGTCCAATCTTTTTCCACTCGCCGTTCACCAGCGCCTCGATCGTGCCTTCTTTCACGATGATCAACTCTTCATTCGGATGCTGATGTGGCGCATGCGGCGCCTGGCCAGGATTCAGCGTGGTCACGTGGACGTCGAGATCATCGAGGGTCGCGGTTCGCCCTTTGAAAAATGTTCTCGTGCTACCAGTGTTGTTTGGTTCAGCCGAAATCGAATTCCAATCGAAGATGGCGCTGGTCATCACAGGCGAAGTCTCGGCGGCTAAGGCAATTACGCCGAGCGTGCAGCAAATTGCAAAGCAGGCGACCATCAGGTCACGACGAGTGATCATGTTCCCTCCACAGAGAGCGCGCAGCAACGCTATTTTGGCAATACCGCCTCGCCACTGATCTTTACCGTGCCTTCGAGGCCAGCAGTCTTGGCCAAGCCATCACGTGTCGCCGGTTGGCCTTCGCCGACCCAGACCTGTAGTTCGCCGGGAACAACTTTTCTCGTGCCATCGCCGTCAACCACGCTGAGCTGGCGGTTGGTTACGGTGATTTGAACGTGCTCGGTCGCGCCAGGCGTGACACGAATGCGCTTGAATCCGGCAAGGGCACGAGCCGGCGCGGCCTCGACGCTGGGGTGCGTAACGTAGACTTCAACAACTTCGTCACCCGCCATGGTGCCTGTGTTCTTGACATCGACGCGCGCGGTCAGATCGTCATTGGCCCCCAGCGACTCTTTATCGAAATGCAAATTGCTGTACCCGAAACTCGTGTAGCTCAATCCGTATCCAAACGGATAGAGCGGTTCGCCGGTGAAGTAACGGTAGGTGCGGCCTTTCATGTTGTAGTCGTCAAATGCAGGCAATTGGTCTACTGATTTGTAGAATGTGAGCGGCAGTCTTCCGCCAGGAGAAAAATCGCCCGCCAGAGCTTCGGCGACAGCCGTGCCGCCTTCTTCTCCTGGATACCAGGCTTCAAGAATCGCCTTCGCGTGTTCGGCGGCCCAGTTGATGGCGAGCGCGCTTCCGTTCATCAGAACGACAACGACGGGCTTGCCACTCGCTACCAAGTCCTTGAGCAGTTCTTCTTGGGCGCGGGGAAGATCAAGGCTGGTGCGATCGCCGCCGGAAAAGCCTTCGACGTTGATCGGCATTTCCTCGCCCTCAAGCTCCCCTGCAAGTCCGAGCACGGCGATAATCAAGTCAGCTTTGCTGACAGCATCTGTGTAGTCTTTTTTATCACCCGGCTCATGCCACACCAGTCGCGCGATGCCCGAGCTTCCCTCTTGCGAGCATTCAATTCTGATCGGGTAGGCATGGCCGGCCTCGAGATGAATGGTTTTCAGCCGCGTCTTGCTGGTATCGCTATACCGGGATTCTCCGATGAGCTGATTATCGAGCCAAATGTGAAACGCGTCGGTACCAGTGAACCCGATCTGGTAATCGCCGGTTACCGGGGGTACCAGCGAGCCGGTCCAGCGAACGGAAAAGTTCTCGCTCATCTCGGAATTGATTCCCTTTTGCCAGGAGAAATCGATGCCGAGATCGGTGTGAGTGTCAGCAGGCTTGCCGCGCAAGTCTGTTCCGGTGAAGTACTCGGCGTTGAGGCCCTGTTCTCCTGACTTGTCTCTGAGGAACTTTGCAGGTATCGGGGAAAGCGGTTGACCGGTAAGCGAAGACCCGGCTGCGTAGAGGACATTCGCGTCGCCGAAGCGTTTGCGCATGCCGGCCAGCACTGTGATCGGATGCGTCGGCGTGCCGTTGTAATTTCCAAGCAGGGGATCTACTGAATCTGCATTGGGGCCGATGACCGCAATTGTTTTGTACTTGCTCTGCAGCGGAAGCACGCCCTCGGAATTCTTTAGTAGCACCAGCGATTCGCGCGCCGCGGTCAACGCCAGTTCGCGGTGCGGCGCGCTGTCGTTTTCAGACGGAGCGGGATGATACGGGACCATGCTTGGCGGATCGAACATGCCGAGTTTAAAACGCGCGGTGAATAATCTTCTCAGGGAGCGGTCCACATCTTCGGTACTTAGCAACCCGTCTTTCACCGCCTGCAGAATTGCGGCGTTCTCGACCTTCACGTCGGGCATGGGGATGCCGCAAACGATATCCATACCGGCTTTTACGGCAGCGGCCACACCTTGTTCCATCGTCTGGGTGTAGTGATGGCCTTCTGAGATATCGCTAGCAGCGCCGCAATCGGAAACGACGTAGCCCTCAAAGTGCCAGGCGTCGCGGAGATAGTCTTGCAACAAACTCGGCTGCGCGCAAGCCGGCTTGCCATCGACAGAATTGTAGGCGCACATCACTGACCCCGCACCCGCGGTCACAGTCGCGCGGAATGCAGGCAGGTAGGTGTCTTCGAGATCATGGTTGGAGACGACTACGTCAGCCGAGTGGCGCGTGGATTCCGGTCCGCTATGAACGGCGAAATGCTTCGGCGTGGACAGCGCCTTAAAATACTTGCCATCGCCCTGCAGGCCAGTAACGTAAGCTGTACCCATTTGCGCTGTGAGGAATGGGTCTTCGCCATATGTCTCCTGACCGCGCCCCCAGCGAGGATCTCGAAAGATGTTGATATTCGGAGACCAGACGGTCAGGCCATGATACCAGTCGGTGAACCCCTTCTCGCGTAAGCGCTGTTCGTACTTCACGCGAAACTCGGTCGCGATCACGTCAGCTTCTTTATGCAGCAGATCGGGATCGAAGGTCGCCGCTAGACCAATCGCCTGAGGAAAAACTGTCGCGTATCCCTCGCGCGCCGCGCCGTGGAGCCCTTCGCTCCACCAGTTATAAGCTGGAATGCCGAGCCGGGGAATCGCAGGAGCGGTGTGGACCATTTGCGCGGCTTTTTCTTCAATGGTGAGGCGCGAAACCAGGTCATTGACGCGCTGCTCAATTGACAGCTCGGGATTGCGAAACGGCGCATTGGCGGAATCGTTCTTGTCTGCGGTCTGGCCGCAGAGGCTCAATGCAGAGACAAGGATCGCAAACGAGGAAACGACGGCGATTTTCTTCAATTTCGGCTCCCGCTTCTAGCTACCGTAATGCGTTGATCAGGCAAAAGCTCGCGCTTTAAAGTCCTTAGAGCAGCGCACCAATTTAAACCAAAGAGCCGTACTGATGAAACACTTTTCTGTGGGTAAATTGTCTGGATCAGCCCGTCTAAATCGATTTTGCAAGCTGTACTGTCAGCTGAGGGAGAGGCGGGAGGCTTCCTGTTTGATTCTGTGCCACGCATTTTGAACATGAGTGGTGGTGGTATTAGCTTGTCCGACAGAAAGCCTCAGGGTCAGGCGATTCTGTAACCGGGTGTGAGTGAAGTACAGATCGCCGCTGCGGTTGAGGGCGTCCATAAGCTTTTGGTTTGCGTCATCGCTGGACTTAAGGCGAAAACAGACCAGGTTCAGTGGCGGTTCCACCGCCAGTTCGAATCGGTCGTCTTTCCGGACCCATGAGGCGAACTCCTGCGCCAGCCTCACGTGCTCGCGAATATGGAATTGCAACCCTTCAATTCCGTAATGCCGCAGCACGAACCACAACTTGAGCGACCGAAAGCGACGGCCGAGAGGTATTTGCCAGTCACGGTAGTCGATGACCGCGCCCGATTCAGTTGCCTTATTACGCAAATATTCCGGCAACACGCTGAGGGTCTGGATCAAAGTTTTTCGATCGGCCACGTAAAAGCAATCGCAATCGAAATTGGTGAACATCCACTTGTGCGGATTGAAGCAGTAGCTGTCCGCGGATTCGACGCCATCGTGAAGGTGACGAAACTCGGGACAGAGCGCGGCGGTACCGGACATGGCGGCATCCACGTGTAGCCAGAGGCCATGCTGGCGGCAGAAATCGCCGATCTGCGGGACAGGATCGATGGCGTTAGACGATGTTGTTCCCACGGTTGCGCAAGCGAAAAAGGGCTTGAGTCCAGCGGCGAGGTCTTTCTGTACGGCACCGACAAGGGAGCTAGGCTTCATTGCGAAATTTTCGTCGGTTTCGATAAGGCGAAGATTTTCGCGTCCGATGCCGGCGATCTGAATTGCCTTTTCTATCGAGGAATGCGCCTGATTCGATGTGTAAGCGCAGAGCTTTGCGGAAATTCCTGACTGGTTCGACTGAAAATTGGTCGCGCGTTCGCGGGCGGTAAGTACAGCGCAGAGAGTGGCGCTCGAAGCGGTGTCTTGAATAACACCGCCGCCGGTGCTGGTCGAAAGAAATCGTTCGGGCAAGCCGAGCGCCGGAACCAGCCAATCCAAGACATGCGTCTCAAGTTCAGTGCAGGCGGGGCTGGTCGCCCAAAGCATCCCCTGAACGCCGAGTCCGGAGGAAAGCAAATCGCCAAGAATCGCGGGCCCCGAAGCGTTGCTCGGAAAATAGGCGAAGAAATTTGGCGACTGCCAGTGGGTAATTCCCGGCAGAATCAGCTTTTCCACGTCCGCGAGTATCGAGTCGAAGGATTCGCCGCGCTGGGGTGCTTGTTGGGGCAAGTAAGAGCGGAGTTCGCCCGGATGCATCTGCGAGAGTACGGGGTAGGACTCAATGCGCTTGTAGTAGTCGGCGATCCAGTCCACCATTTCATGGCCACGCCTACGGAATTCCTCAGGATCCATGTGAAACGAGGTTTTCAACGGCGCGTTGGTTGCCATGTGAACAGGTCTCCTCAGAGTTTGCCGAAATAAATGTTGGTGTCATATTCCATGCGCACCAGGCCGCCGCGCTGATGTTTGTCAAACATGCGTCGCAAATCAGCCAGCATGGGCTCGTGCGAGGGATCACCGGCCTGCGGGGCGTACGAAGATGAGAGCAACCGGCCTTCGAGCGCTGGGTAGTTGAGAACCTGATGATTGGGCAATGTCCGCTTTTCGCATTTGAAGGGCGCGAAGAACTCGTCACCCTCGAAAATGCGGCCAAGGCGCTGCACTTCGCTGTAATCCGTGCCGTACTTAACGACCAGCTCTTCGTAATCGTCCGCGAACACACTTCCTTTTACCTGACGATCGTTGAAAACCAACGCCAGGTAGCAAGACGGCTTTAAGATTCGCTGGAATTCCTTCAAGGCTTCCTCACGCTTGAACCAGTGGGCTGCCTGAGCGGAGGTAATCAGGCCCACCGCGTGATCCGGCAGGGTGGTTGATTCAGCAGTGCCTGCGACGCTGGTGAAATTTGGGAATCCTGCGAGATATTCCTCTCCGGCGCGACGCATGTCCGGATTGGGCTCGACGCCGAAAACGCGGTTGCCGTTTTGGAGAAGCAATCGAGTAAGCAGCCCAGTCCCGGACGCAACATCTGCAATTACTGACTCACGGCTCAAACCGCATTCGTCTCGCAGAACGTCAATCACGCCCGGAGGATACGACGGTCGAAAGCGCACATAGGTTTCGACCCGCGACGAAAATCGTTCTGTGGGCGCGATCTTCAGCATGGCTCTATTACATCATTGCGGGGGCAAACTGTGCACCACAAGACCTGAACTTGCTAAATTAGTGAGTACACATGCGCCTGGTGATAAAAATCGGAACCAGCCTGATTGCGCCCGGGGGCCGTATTGACACCAAGCAACTGCGCTCCCTGGTGGATCAATTCGACCTGCGACGTGACGAATTCCTCATCGTCAGCTCGGGCGCCATTGCCTCGGGGATGGCGCAACTCGGACTAAAGGAGCGGCCCAGCAACGTGCCCCTGATGCAAGCGTGCGCGGCAGTTGGCCAGAGCGCGCTCATGCACACCTACGAACAGGTTTTTTTCGGGAAGAAAACCGTTGCGCAACTGCTGCTCTCGAGTGACGATTTCACTTCGCCGGTGCGTTACAAGAACCTGCAGAACACTCTTGGCGAATTGCTGCGACTGGGAGTCGTGCCCGTGGTAAACGAAAACGACAGCGTCTCTGTGCGCGAACTAGTTGGGGCGTTCGGCGACAATGACGAATTGAGCGCACTGCTGGCTGCCGCGGTGAAAGCGGACTGGCTGCTTCTCTTAACCGATGTAGATGGTTTCTACGCTCCGAACGGCAAGCAATCGCGCCTGGTGCGTACGGTCCGCAAACTTACGCCGGCGATGGAAGCCTTGTGTAACGGACACGGCAAGCTGGGCCGCGGCGGAATGCGTTCGAAGCTGCGGGCCGCGAAAACTGCGAGCGACGCTGGGGTGAATGTCGCGATCGCAAATGGGCGTGACCCGCAGGCTATAGCCAAAGCGCTGGCGCTAAAAATCGGCACCCATTTCCCGCCGAGCAAAGGCCGAGACTGAATATGGTTAGTTCTCCGGCCATGACGTCAACTACTCGGGAAAAAATTGAGCGCGCCCGTACGGCTGCGAGTGCGCTGGCACAGTTTTCGACTGAGCAGAAAAATTCACTGCTGCTGCAAATGGCAGATGCGATTGAGGCACGATCCACCCAGATTCTTGCGTCCAACGAGCAAGACCTGGCGTTGGCGAACATGTCAGGAGCGATGCGCGATCGCCTGCTGCTGAATGATGGTCGGATTTCAGAAATGGCGACCTCTGTCCGCGAGGTTGCAGGCCTTCCTGACCCGGTGAACGAAGTCATCGAAGAATGGACGCGGCCGAATGGTCTGCTGATTCGAAAGGTGCGCGTACCGCTCGGTGTTGTCGGCATTGTTTACGAGTCGCGGCCGAACGTTACGGTGGATGCGGCGGTGCTGGCATTCAAGACCGGCAATGCAGTCGTTCTGCGAGGGGGCAAGGAAGCGGCGCATAGCAATCGCGTTCTGGCTGAGATCATCTCCGGCATTTCAGGCGTGCCTCCCGGTGCAATCGAGTTGCTGGATTCGAGCACGCGGGAAACGGTGCAGGAGTTAATCACCGCGCGCGGACTGGTGGACGTTGTAATTCCGCGCGGAGGGCCGGCGTTGATTTCGCATGTGATCGAGAATGCTCTGGTCCCAGTGATTGAAACCGGCGCCGGGAACTGTCACATTTTTGTCGATGAGTCCGCTGATCTCGAGATGGCGTCGCGCATTGTGATCAATGCCAAGACTCAGCGGCCGTCAGTCTGTAATGCTGCCGAAAAATTGCTGGTGCATCGCGCCATCGCGGCTAAATTCGTACCCGCAATCGTGGGGGCATTGGCCGATGCGGGCGTGGAGCTTCGCGGGGACGACCCGGCAATAAAACTGGCCTCGGGTGTGGCTGCCGCTGTTGAACAGGACTGGGGCGAGGAATATTTGCGCCTGTGCATGGCGATTCGCATCGTTTCGGACGTGGACGAGGCGATCGAGCACATCAATCATTACTCAACTAAACATTCCGAAACCATCGTTACCGCGGACGAGAACAACGCAAAGAAATTTCTTCAGCTAGTGGACTCGGCTGCGGTTTACTGGAACGCATCAACACGGTTCACCGATGGCGGAGAATTCGGCTTTGGGGCGGAGATGGGCGTGAGCACGCAAAAACTGCACTGCCGCGGACCGTTCGCGCTCCGCGAGCTAACGTCGTCGAAATATCAGATCATCGGTACCGGGCAGGTGCGAGATTGAATCATCATCGTGGGTTTAATGATTGAAACCCACCCCCGGCGCAGCCTGTAAGTCAGTATTCCACGCTCAGCAGATACAATCCATTGGGCGGCGCAGTCGCACCCGCGTCGGCTCGGTTCCTGGCTTCGAGGATCGCGCCGATATCGCTGGGTTTTAGAGTTTTCTTTCCCACCAGAAGAAAAGTTCCCACCAGATTTCGGACCATATGATGAAGGAACCCATTGCCGCACACTTCGTAAGCGAATTCGTCGCCGTCGCGTCGCCATGAGGAGGAAAAAACCGTGCGCACGTTTGAGATCACTGGCGCACCCTTTTCCTGATCAACCGCCGCGAAGGATGTGAAGTCATGCTCGCCTTCTATGAGCGGGGCGGCTTCTGCCATGGCATCGAAATCCAGCGGATAGGGGTAGTGCCACACATATCGCGCCAAAAACGGCGGGCAAATGGCCGCACGATACATCCTGTAACGATAGGTCTTGGCCCTGGCTGACTTGCGTGCATGGAAATCTGCCGGCGCCTCGCTGGCCTCTGTTAGCCGAATTGAGGCAGGCAGAATGTCGTTGAGAGCCACCACAAGATTTGCGGCAGGAATCACGGAGTCGGTCTGAAATGTTGCCACTTGTGCAAGCGCGTGCACACCCGCATCCGTGCGCCCGGAGCCTTGCGGGAGTACTTTTTCGCCGGTTATGCGTCCAATAGCAGAGGCTAGCGCGCCTTGCACGCTGAGTGCGTCCGGTTGGACTTGCCAGCCGCAAAATTCGCTGCCGTCGTAGGCCAGAATCAGTTTGAGATTGCGCATGGAGAAATCGAATCCTGCGGCATGAACCTGCATCCAAGATTACATTGTTACGGCTCCGGGCAGCGTTAGTCGCTCAGCTATACTGTTGGATTCTCTTGCATAACTATTTCGCCGTTTTCTGCGTTGCGCGCAGATTCGGGGAACCCGTAGGCCTGTTCATCCGTAATACAGGTTTGAACCAGGAATGATTTTCGCCGGATTGTGCGTCTTGGCGATTGCCAACGCAATTTGGTCACTCTTTAGTACATGAGATAAATGGAGAGCATGGCATGTTTTTATCTTCTTTGAAGTGTGCTTTTCGACAAATAACGGCGTTCGCCTTGGTCGGTGGCCTGCCGGCGACATTGGGGGCGCAGGATGCGACACCGGCGCAGTCGAACCCGCCTGCGCAAGCAAGCCTGCCGACAGCGCCCGCGCCGTCTTCTGCCCACGCATTCGAAGTCAGGGATTACACCAAGCCGCATCGCGCGTTCCCGAATGTGATCGCCCCTTACACTCCCAGCAGCGTACCTGCACCCGATCTGACCAATACGCCGCGAATTGACCAACTAATGCGCGAGGGCAAAATTTATCTTTCCATGGATGACGCGGTAGCGTTGGCATTAGAAAACAATCTCGACATCGGCATCGCCCGTTACAACCTGGGCATCGCCGATACGGAAGTGCTGCGCGCCAAAGGTGGAGCAAACAACTTTTTCGGCGTCCCCACCGGCATTGTGCAAAATACTCCAGGTGGTGGAGTGGGAGGATTGAGCGGAGCCGTCGGGTCGGGACCGGGCGGCACATCAGCGGCGGCCGGCGGAATCGGTGGCGGGACCAATGGATTGGTAAGCACAACGCTGGGCATAGGCCCGCAGATCACGAGTTTCGATCCGATTCTGAGTTCGACATTGCAAGAGGACCACTTCAGCGGTCTCTCCACAAACGCGTTCTCCGGAGCGCCGGTGCTCAAGCAGAATACCGGCACGTACAACTTCCGGTACGTGCAAGGGCTGCAGAGTGGCACCGACTTGTCGGTTGGCTTTAGCAATTCGCGGACGACCTCGAATAGCACCTTCACCAGTTTGAGCCCGCTTATTACCCCCTCGTTCAGGTTCGAATTGAATCAGCACCTTTTGCAGGGATTTGGCTTTCTGCCCAATGACCGCTTAATCCGCATCACCAAGAACAACCGCGAAATCACGGATGTGGCCTTTCGCCTTCAGATCATTACCACGGTTGATCAGATCGAGAATCTCTACTGGAACCTGGTGTTCGCATATGAAAACGTGAGGGTCCAGCAAGAAGCGCTGGCGTTCGCACAAAAGACATTGTCAGACAATCAGAAGCAGGTGCAGATCGGGAGCCTGGCTCCGATCGAAGTGGTCCGGGCGCAGAACACGGTCGCATCCGACCAGCAGAGCCTGGTGCAGGCGCAGACCAATCTACAACTGCAACAGCTTCTGATGAAGAACGCCCTAAGCCGTAATTTGCAGGATCCGCAGCTTGCTAACGCGGAGGTGATCCCCACCACGACCATGGCACTGCCGCAGCAAGAACCCATCTCTCCAACTGAAGACCTGGTGAATCAGGCGCTCCAGCACCGCGCCGAACTGGTCGAATCGCGGATCGACCTGAAGAACCGCGAGATCAGTGAAAAAGCGCTAAAGAACTCCTTGCTGCCGACGCTGGATCTTTTCGCGTACTATGGCGGATCGGGATTGGCGGGTTCGCAAAACGCGGCCAACCTGTGCGTGAATCAAAGCCCCCAACAGCAGCAGTCGGGATTCTGCGCGGGACCGAATCCCGCCTTTGGGAACACGGTCAATATTCCTGTCACCGGCTCAAATAGCTACACCAATTCTCTCAATCAACTGGTGAACTCGACTGCACCGGACAAGGGAGTCGGTTTCACTCTCAATATTCCGATCCGCAACCGCCAGGCGCAGGCTCTTCAGATTCGCGGGCAGTTGGAATTTCGTCAGGCGCAAATGCGTTTGCAGCAAATCGAAAACCAGATCCGCATCGAAGTTCGCAATGCGCAGTTTTCAGTGACGCAAAACCGGGCTGCCGTCCAAGCCTCGCAGGCTGCGGTGGAACTGGCCAAGCAATCACTTGAAGCGGAACAGAAGAAGTTTAATCTGGGAGCTTCGACTTCAACCCTGGTGTTGCAGAATCAGTCGTTGCTCGCGACCGCAGAATCCAATCTGGTTTCTGCGCAAGCAGCATACGAGAAGGCCGAGATCGAACTTGATCGCGCCACCGGCCTTCTGCTGGAGCATGCGGGAATCGTGATGGATGATGCGGAAAAGGGAGTGGTCACGCACAATCCCAAGATTCCGTTCATCGCGCCGAGCAGCGATACTTCGTCGGTGATGCCGCAGGAGACGCAGCCTGCAACCCAACCGCAACAGTAATTTCGGATCCGGAACGGGCGGTCAGTTCAAATGCCGCCCGTTTGCTTCTTGATAAATCTTTACACTCCGGCGCACTTCTCTCCCAAAAAGACAGCTACCCTGTAGAAGTCCCTTTCGCTTCCGGGACGCGCATTTTCGCATCCAATTCGGATTCAGAAGCTCCGTATTAATTTGGGATAAATGAAAGGAAATTCGCCCATGCCAGGCTTGACCGTCATCGCCCGCATGTCTTGCGCTGCTGTTCTAGTTCTCGCCTTCTGGAGCGTCGGATACACCCAGAATAATTCCGTCCCGCAAACGAAGGATACGGGAGCCCTTCCCCCCGCACCGCGAGCAGTGACCACGCCTGCGCCCAAGCTGGAACATTACACTCCCCAGGATTATTCAAAATCCGTTAAGCCCATTCCTAACGTGCTGGCACCTTACGAGCCACGTCACGTGCACGAGCCGGACCTGAAAAATGCGCCACGCATTGATCAACTGCTGCACGACGGCAAGATTTATCTGTCGATGGACGACGCTGTAGCGCTGGCTTTGGAGAACAATCTCGATCTGGTCCTGGCGCGATACAACCTGAACATTGCCGATACGGATCTGCTGAGGGCGCGAGCTGGATCGAGCATTCTTGGCGTGAATACGGGAGTGGTCCAGAACACGCCGGGCGGTGGGGTAGGAGGCCTGAGCGGCACGGTAGGTTCAGGTACGGGAGGAACAAGCGTGGCCGCCGGCGGGGCCGGCACGGGGACCAACGGGCTGGTCACTTCGACTCTGGGCATTGGTGCGCCGATTACAAGCTTTGACCCGATACTCAGCGGCACGTTCCAGATGGACCGCGATTACGTGCTCTCAAGCAGCGCTCTGAGCGGCAAGGCAGTCACGAACAACAACACCGGCATCGCAGATTTCGCGTACCAGCAGGGATTCCACACCGGCACCAACATTTCAGTAGGATTCAACAACACGCATATTACGACCAACGGCCCATTAAGCGCCTTGAGCCCCACCTTAAGCTCCGGATTCCAGTTCAAAGTCAGCCAGGAGTTATTGCAGGGATTCGGATTCCTGCCGAACACGCGATTCATACGCATCGCCAAGAACAATCGCGAGATTTCAGATGTCGCGTTTCGATTGCAAGTCATTATGACAGTCGATCAGATTGAAAATCTTTACTGGAACCTGGTTTACGCCTTCGAAAACGTGCGCGTGCAACAGGAAGCTTTAGCCTTCGCGCAGAAGACGCTTTCGGACAATGAAAAGGCAGTCCAGCTTGGAACATTGCCTCCGATTCAGGTTGTTAGCGCGCGTAGCACCGTAGCCAGCAATCAGCAAACCCTGACTGTCGCACAGACCAACCTGCAATTACAGGAACTGCTGATGAAAAATGCGCTGACGCGGAACCTTGAGGACCAAAACCTGGCGGGCGCCGACGTTATTCCCACTTCCACGATTCAACTGCCGCCGCAAGAAGCAGTGGTGCCCACTCAGGACCTTATTAATGACGCGTTGCAGCATCGGGCGGAGCTTGCAGAATCCAGAATTGACCTGACCAACCGCAACATTAACATCAAGACTGTACGCAATTCGATGCTGCCTTCGCTCGCACTGTACGGGTATTACGGAGGGAGTGGACTCGGCGGATCGCTCAGTCCCAACGCTTCGTTCTGCCCGACTTCCTCAGGTATCTGTATCAACCAGAACCGCATTCCATCTCAGTTTCTTAACGGATCGGTAGGATACGGCGACACGCTGAGCCAGCTAGTTAACTCCACGGCTCCCGATAAAGGTGTTGGCGTGACGCTGAACGTTCCCATACTGAATCGCACGGCGCAGGCCAATCAGGTTCGGGCTGAACTTGAATTTCGGCAAGCACAAGTGCGTTTGCAGCAACTGGAAAATCAAGTGCGGATTGAAGTCCGCAATGCGCAGTTCGATGTGCAGCAAAACCGTGCCAGTGTTGATGCAGCGCAGGCAGCTGTATCGCTGGCGCGACAGACGCTCGATGCTGAGCAAAAGAAGCTGGAGGCTGGGGTATCGAATCCTACGGCAGTGTTACAGATGCAATCGTCGCTCACGAGTACTGAATCCACCTTGGTGTCAGCTAAGGCAGCATACGAGAAGGCACGGGTCGAGCTTGACCGCTCAACCGGCCTGCTTTTGGAAAACGCAGGAATTGTGGTTGAAGATGCACAGCGCGGGCAAGTCACGCACATGCCCAAAATTCCTTTTGTGGCGCCAAGCAAGGACGTCGCTACGGGGGCGAATGCTCAGCCTGAGACGCCATCGCCAGTCCCACAACAGCAATAACGGTGAGCGCACAGTGGGGGTGACTTCAGAACCATCTTGGCGGCGCGCTCCGGTATAGTTTCAGTGCGTGAAAATCTCTGTCGCTCTGATCACCCTTAATGAAGAGGCCAACCTGGCGCAAACGCTCGAAAGCGTCATGCCATTAGTGCGTGACGGCCGGGGCGAGATCATCGTGGTTGATTCCGGCTCCACCGATCGTACGGTCGAGATCGCAAGGACTTTCGGCGCGCAAGTGTTCGTCGAACCGTGGAAAGGCTTCGCGGCACAGAAAAATTCTGCAATGGAAAAAGGGTCGGGGGACTGGGTTCTGCAACTGGATGCGGATGAAGCGGTGGAACCCGAGTTGGCGGAAGAGATTCGCCTTGTCGTAGACAGTTCAGAAAAAGCGGTTGGCTTTTACATACCTCGCAAAAACTTTTTCCTTGGCCGCTGGATGAAGCACGGCGGCTTTTATCCTGATCCCAAATTGCGGCTTATTCGCCGCGGGGCTGGGCACTTTGAGGAGTACGGCGCGCATCCGACGATAAAGGTTAAGGGTCTCACCGGCCAGCTGAAACATGCACTGATTCATGACGCCTATCCGACCTTGCGCGGCTACATTGACCACATGAACAGCTATTCGTCTTCCGGGGCTGAGGTCGCTGTGGCCAAAGGACATGGCAGCTTCAGACTGCTCGATATCGTGGTGCGCCCCAAGCTGACGTTTATCTACAATTATTTCTTGCGCCTTGGATTGCTGGACGGTCGAGAGGGCTTGCTGCTGCACATGTACCACGCGGTTTACGTTTCCTGGAAGTACGCGAAGGCTTGGGAATTGGCGCGGGACCGCAAGAATTCATCAACGTGATTTTGGATGTTCTTCACCGACCACTTGGTCGTTTCGACGGCTTGCCTCCTGTTGAGGCGCACCCTATCATCAAAACGGAGCCTCCATGCCGCCGAAAAAGCCTTCGGTTTCCGCCAATTCAGTTTCAGAGAGCCCGATTTCAGAATTATCTGAAAACCGCCATCCGTCTGCTTCGGAGAAGCGTTGGGCGGAAAAGACCCTTCTTCCATCGCTGGAGAAATCACCCGAGAAGCCCATCGGCGCCGCAACTGGCTCCAACATCGACGAAAATGGCCGCGCGCGTTTCACCACGATTTCAGGTGTCCCCATAAGGCGTCTCTACACCGAAGCCGACCTTCCGCGGGACTGGGATTACGAAAAGTACTTGGGCCATCCGGGGGAACCGCCGTTTACTCGGGGCATCCATGCCACCGGATACCGCGGCAAGCTTTTCACGATGCGGCAATTCTCAGGCTTCGCCTCGCCTGAAGAGACCAACCTGCGCTACAAGTATCTGCTCGAACACGGCGGTAGTGGACTTTCAGTCGCATTCGATCTTCCGACATTGATGGGTTATGACTCCGACCACCCGGCCAGTGAAGGCGAAGTCGGCAAATGCGGCGTCGCCATCGATTCGCTGGAGGACATGGAGATTCTTTTCAGCGGCATTGATCTTGAGAAGACAACCGTCTCGATGACGATCAATTCGCCGGCTTCGGTGCTGTGGGCGATGTACCTGGTCGTGGCGGAAAAGCAAGGCGCCGACTGGAAGAAGATTTCCGGCACCATTCAGAATGACATTCTGAAGGAATACATCGCACAGAAAGAATACATCTATCCACCCGCGCCCTCGATGCGCCTGGTCATCGATACCTTCGAGTTCGGCTCAAAGTTCACGCCGCGTTTCAATACCATTTCGATCAGCGGATATCACATTCGCGAGGCCGGTTCGACCGCCCTGCAAGAGCTGGCTTTCACGCTTTACGACGGCGTTGAGTACGTCGAGTGGGCACGCCGGCGCGGCCTTGATGTGGATGACTTCGGACCGCGGTTGAGCTTCTTCTTTAACGCGCACAACGATTTCTTCGAAGAGATCGCCAAATACCGGGCTGCGCGAAAACTCTGGTATCAGGTTATGAAGGATCGCTTCGGAGCCAAGAACCAGCGCACCTGGCTGATGCGGTTTCATACGCAGACTGCCGGCGTTTCCCTTCCCGCGCAGCAACCAATGAACAACATAGCGCGAGTGGCGATTCAGGCTCTGGCTGCGGTGCTGGGTGGAACCCAATCGCTTCACACCGATGCATACGATGAGGCTCTCGCACTCCCTACCGAAGAAGCGGCACGGATTGCGCTGCGCACTCAACAAATCATCGCCTATGAATCCGGCGTTACCCAGACTGTCGATCCGCTCGGAGGCTCTTACTTCCTCGAAAACCTGACGTTACAGATGGAAAATGGCACTCTGGATTATTTCGGCAAACTCGATGCAATGGGCGGAATGGTGAAAGCGATTGAACGAGGATATCCGCAGAAGGAGATCGCGGAGGCTTCCTACAATTTTCAGCGCGCCGCAGAAGCGAAGGAAAAAGTCATTGTCGGCGTGAATGAGTTCGTCGTTGACGAGGAATCACCGAAGATTCTGTACATCGACGAAACGGTTGCGCAGCAGCAGTCAGCGAAGCTGAAGAGTTTGCGCCAGCGCCGGTCCAATGAAGAGGTACAACGGCGCTTAACCGCACTAAAGAGGGCTGCTCAAGAAGAACCGCGAGCGGAAACAAGCGGCAGCATCTCGTCCGCAAACACCATGCCTTACATCATTGATGCAGTGCGCGCCTATGCGACCATCGGAGAGATATGCGAGGCGCTGCGTGAGGCGTATGGAACGTATACCGAAGTGAGCGTGACGTAATCAGGTCGCGATGGGCGGGCTAAGGCCCGCGCCATCTGATGCGACTTGAACCTAGTGCCCGCGCTGCTGGTAAAACTGTTCGCCTTCCTGAATCTGCTGCATCGCCTGATCAACCAACTGCATGGCGCGCTCGCGATGACCGCCCTTGTTGGGTGCTGCCCGTTCCAACTCCGACCTTGCCTGTTCCAAATGTCCATAGGCGGCACTCATATGCGGCTCGTGAATTGCCATGCGATGGCCTTGTGCGTAAACCAGACCAATCGCCACCAGCAATAATATGAAAAGAGGTAACACTCGACTACGCATGAATTCTCCTCCTCGTGGGTTCCGGTTTTCGACGCGGCTCCTCACCCCCGGGTTGCTTATCGGTCTGCTACACTGACTCGCCTTAAGGCTTTCTCGTTGGATCTGAAGGAACACGGAATGGATTATCTACTCGGAATTGATGTAGGCACCGGCGGAACACGCGCCGTGCTGGTGGACCGGCAGGGTGCAATTGCGAGTTCGGCGACCTGTGAGCACGCACCCTTCGCTTCGCCGCGTACCGGATGGGCAGAGCAGGATCCGCACGATTGGTGGAGAGCGGCCGGATCAGCAATCCGCTTAGCTTTGGCGAATGTTCCCGGTGCCAATGTAGTCTGCGTCGGACTCGCAGGCCAGATGCATGGCGCGGTCCTGCTAGACGAGAAAGACGAAGTCCTCCGGCCGGCGCTGATCTGGTGCGATCAACGGACGCAAGCGCAATGCGACTGGCTGAATTCCAAGCTGGGTGAACGGAAAATCATTGAGCTGACCTGCAACCCCGCGCTCACGAATTTCACCCTGACCAAGCTTCTCTGGGTTCGTGAGACCGAGCCCGATATTTGGCGGCGATTTCGCCGCGTGTTGCTGCCCAAGGATTACGTTCGCTTTCGGATGAGTGGAGATCATGCCATGGACGTCGCGGAAGCGTCTGGCACGCTTATGCTGGACGTAGCCCACCGGCGATGGTCGCAAGAAATGATGGCGGCGGCGGAGCTGCCGATGAGCAGTCTACCGAAGCTTTACGAGTCGCCGGAAGTTTGTGCTCGGATATCCGACGCAGGCGCGGCCCACACTGGACTGAAAGCCGGAACGCCCATCGTGGCCGGGGCAGGTGATCAGGCGGGCGGCGCGGTTGGTATGGGAATCGTGCGCGCCGGGGCCGTGAGCGCTACCATCGGAACATCGGGAGTCGTTTTCGCTGCGACCGATAATCCCGCTATGGACCCGAGGGGACGAGTTCACACCTTTTGTCATGCTGTTCCCGGGCGGTGGCATGTGATGGGTGTGACCCAGGCGGCAGGACTGTCGCTACGCTGGATTCGCGACCTCCTGAAAAATTCCGGCGATTTGTCGTACGACGAACTCACCCGAGAAGCCGCCCAAGTTCCGCCCGGCTCTGACGGTGTACTCTGGGCGCCGTATCTGATGGGCGAGCGCACGCCTCATCTGGATCCGAACACGCGAGCAACGCTCACTGGCCTGGCGGCAAGTCATACCCGCGGGCATATTGTGCGTGCGGTGCTGGAAGGAGTGGCATTCAGCCTGAAAGACACTTTTTCGCTGTTTGAGGAAATGAAAGTTCCGGTACGCAACATTCGCCTTGGAGGCGGAGGCGCGCGTTCTGATCTTTGGCGGCAGATTCAGGCGGACGTTTACGGGCACGAAGTTGAAATTCTTGCAGCCGAAGAGGGCGCGGCTTACGGCGGGGCACTGCTGGCTGGAGTTGGAGCTAAGTGGTGGAACTCGGTTGAAGATGCATGTGATGCGGTTGTGCAGGTGCAAAAGCGGGTGAAGCCGGAAGTAGCAGCGGCGAAGGTTATGAACAAGGCCTACAAAAATTATCGCCAACTCTATCCCGCGCTGAAGCCGATCTTCGCAGCCTGAAGATTTTCCATCCCAAAATACTCGAACCTGCGAAGGCCAACTAAGCCGACGCCCCACCCGCGGCTGAATCTCCTGTTATCGTTATTCATGGTTGAAATTTCGTGCGAAGGCGTGCTCTTTGATCTCGACGGTGTGCTGGTCGATTCCACGCCGGCGGTCGAGCGGGTATGGAGCAAATGGGCACTGGCCCATGGACTCGATCCTCAGGAGACGGTACGGCTGGCGCATGGCCGTCCGAGTATTGCAACCGTGCGCGATATTTTCCCTGATGCAGATTTCGAAGCCGAAAACGAGATCATTCTTCGCGGCGAACTCGAAGACACAGAAGGCGTCATCCCGCTTCCTGGGGCACGCAAACTCCTCGAATCGCTGCCGTCAGATCGGTGGGCACTGGTAACCTCCTGCGCTCGACCATTGGCCGACGTCCGCTTGAAAGCGGCCGGGCTACCGATTCCCAAGAACAAGATTACCTGCGACGATGTTCGCCATGGGAAACCCGACCCCGAACCCTATGCAAAGGGGGCGGCTTTGCTTGGCGTTCCGGCATCCCGCTGCATAGTCTTCGAAGATGCTCCGGCAGGAATTCGATCGGGGAAGGCGGCCGGTGCCGTAGTCATCGCGTTACGGTCCACATCCTCCGACCCGGAACTCGAGGAAGCCGGAGCCGATTGGATAATCTCCGGATACTCTGAGGTCGAATTGATAATTTCAGATCATGGCTCCAGCGCAATGAAGCTCCTGCTCAAGAACACCTAGCCCTTCCCTGAGCGCGGTAAGATGTTCATAATTAAGCTTGTAAAAAGATTGTCAAGCTTCCGCGCAGGCAGCCCCATTGAAAAAAGGAAGTAGTAACCTTAAAGGCAGAGCTCCTAAGACAGTGAGCAAGGGAGCAAGGGGAGAAGATATGCTGCGCGCCGTTGAAAGCCTGCCTCCATCAACTTTTCAGACCGCTCCACAGAAACTCGCGCCAAGACCAGTGGTAAAGCCCATGGATCGGATTCTGGTCGTAGAAGACGACCGCGCCGTGCAGAAGGCGTTGCGGCGTCTGTTTGAAGCCGAAGGGTATGGAGTGCAGGTGGCGGGCGATGGAAACACTGCAGTAGAGTTATTCCGCAGCAGCGCACCTTCAGCGGTAGTGCTGGACCTGAGATTGCCGGGCCTGATGGGACGGGATGTTTGCAGCGAAATCAAGCAACACACACCCGCCGTGCCTATTATTGTTCTGAGCGCGGCCAGCGATGTTTCAGATAAGGTCCTGCTCCTTGAGCTCGGCGCCGATGACTACGTCACCAAGCCCTTCAGCCCGCGTGAACTTCTGGCTCGGGTGCGCGCCGCCCTTCGCCGCACTACCCGCCCGGTGGTTACCGACCAGTTTTCCTTTGCCGATGTGCACATCGATTTCACCAAGATGGAAGTGATTCGAGACGGCAAGGTGACGGCCCTGACTGCCCAGGAATTCAAGACATTGAAGTTTATGGTGCAAAATCCCGAGCGTGTAATTACCCGCGACGAATTACTGAACGAAGTATGGGGATACCACAATTACCCCTCCACGCGGACGGTGGACAATCACATTCTGAAATTGCGGCAGAAGCTTGAGAAAGACCCTGCCAATCCAGTACATTTCCGCACCGTGCACGGTGTAGGCTATAAGTTCGTGAGCTAGCACCGACAGAGGACTTGCATGGTCAGATTCCGTCTGCGCACCAAATTTTTGTTGTCCATGGTGCTCATCTCTGCCGGACTCACTTCTTTGAGTCTTTTGCTGGTGCGGCAGAATGTGCAATCGCAGGTGAAAAAGCAGGTTTCTACCGATCTGCAAAACTCAGTCAGTAACTTCCAAAGTTTTCAGCGCGAAAAAGCGATCACCCTTAACCATTCCGCGGACCTGCTCGCCGACATGCCGTCTTTGCGAGCGATGATGACCACCCACGATGAGCCCACGATTCAGGATGGCACTGCACCCATCGCGAAGTTAGCGGGTAGTGACCTGTTTGTGCTGGCCGACCAAAGCGGAAAGGTAGTTGCGATTCATACGAACAAGCCAAATTTCACGCGACAAATGGCGCAGGAATCCCTCTCCCAGTCGCTTCAACAGCCGCAACTGTGGTGGATTGGCGGGCAACATCTCTATGAAATTTTTATGCGTCCTATCTATTTCGGTCCTGCGCTCAAGGACAGCGTGCTGGGATTCGTGGTTGTTGGATACGAAATAGACGAACGGGTGGCGTCGCAGGTAAGCCGCATTGCTAACAGTAAAGTAGTCTTCTCTTACGGAGACACAGTCATTGTAAGTACCCTCGGGCGCGGTCTCGATGCGGAACTCGCGCAACAAAAACTGATGGCAACTTCGGCACAACCCCAACTGATCCAGTTGGGAAATGAGCGATTTCTGGAAGCCACCCTGGATTTAGCACCCCGGGGCCGGGCTGACGTGCGGCTGACCGTTCTCAAGTCTTATGATGAGGCCACGGCTTCCCTGCAAAAGCTCAACCGGCTGCTGCTCGGATTGGGACTGCTGGCAGTGCTGATTGGCAGCGGGTTGGTGTTCTTTATCTCGCATACTTTTACCAGGCCACTCTCAAGCCTGCTGGCTGGGGTTGCGGCTCTTGAACGCGGCGATTTCAGTTACGCCCTTGATACCAAGGGGAAGGATGAAGCCGCTGAACTGTCCCGCGCGTTCGACCGTATGCGTCAAAGCCTGCAAAAAATCCAGCAAAACCTGATTGAATCGGAGCGACTGGCGACCATCGGCCGGATGGCAAGTTCAATTTCCCACGATCTGCGCCATTCGCTTGCAGCCATCGTTGCGAACGCCGAATTCCTGTGCGAGCAGAACCTTTCGCGGGAGCAGCGCGAAGAGCTGTATCTGGAAGTTCAGCTTGCCGTACAACGCATGACGGAGTTGATCGATTCACTGCTCGAGTTTTCGCGCACCCGCGCCTCGCTGCACCCCACTCATGGCAGCATTCGGACTGATCTGGAGAACGCGGTGCAGGCAGTACGTTCTAACCCTGAATTTCACAATGCGAGAGTGGAGGTCCGGCAAGCCGGCGGGGTCGAAGGCTGGTTTGACCATCGTAAGCTGGAGCGTGCATTCTTCAACCTTCTACTGAATGCCTGCGAATCCACGGCTGACCGCTCCGGGAGGGTGGTCGTCGAGCTCAACGATGCCTCTTCGGGCATTGAAATCAGGGTCATCGACGGTGGGCGTGGTGTTCCTGCGTCAATTCGGACTACACTGTTTGAACCATTTGTCAGCCTGGGCAAAGAAAATGGAACTGGTCTGGGTTTGACAGTGGTTCAAAAGATCGTCCAGGACCACGGGGGCGAGATTATAGTCGAACGAACTTCTACGGAAGGCACAGCCTTCCGAATCACCCTCCCTCGCCCAGCCGCTCCGGCTGTGAGCGGAGGGCCTGAAGAGATACATCAGCCATCGTCCGCGGCGGGAGCGCATGCGAACTCTGGGCAGGCGTGACCTGGCCTGACCTCCGCGGACAGAACAACAACTTCTGTTCGGGAGGAAAACTTGAGACACCGACTATTGCGCATTTCGCAATCCGATAAAGTCTGCGCCTACCTGCTTGCGGTTGCGACCTGTTGTACGCTCTCGACAGCGCAGACCTCGAACACTTCTCAGGACAAAGCGCTGGTTGAGTCCGTCCAGGAGTTGCGCGCACAGGTACAGGAGCTGCGTGCCGCCGTTGCCGAGATCAAAACGGAGGCGTCACAATATCGGGCGGAGAGCGAAGAACTGCGCAAGGAGATTGACAGTCTGCGTGGAGGTGCGTCCTCACCTGCTGCGGCAGCTTCGAGCGAGATCGCCGCAAGTGCACCACCCGGAGTCGCCAACCCCAGTCTGCCTCAGCGCCTCTCCTCGGATGAAGAAACCACCCAGTTACTCCAGAACGAGATACGCACTCAGTATCAGACGAAGATCGAAAGTGCATCCAAATACCGCGTCCGACTTTCCGGGCTGGTGTTGCTAAATCTGTTCAGCGATCACGGCAGCACCAATAACGCGGACTTCCCTACTTATGCAACCGCTGCCGATGTATACGGCGCTCGATCGAGCTTTGGCGCAACCTTTCGCCAATCAGAATTGGGCCTGGAAGTGTTTGGTCCTACAGTCGGCGGAGCGAAGACCAGCGGCGAGGTCCAGTTTGATTTCGGCGGCGGATTTCCGGCGGGCGCGCTCGACGGGGTTAACACCGGCCTGGTACGACTGCGCACAGCTGATGTGCGCTTCGATTGGGAGAAGACTTCGATTATTGGGGGACAAGACAATCTGTTCATCTCGCCGCTTACCCCAACTTCATTCGCTTCGCTGGCAATTCCCAGTTTTGGATATGCAGGAAACCTGTGGGCGTGGACGCCACAGATCAGAGTGGAGCACCGGTTTGAAGTTAGAGATAATCAGAATGTCACGATTCAAGCCGGCATCATGGACAATGTGACCGGGGAGCCTTCGTATGGCACGCACCGCGAGCCGCAGGCCGGGGAAAGCTCCGGCCAGCCCGCGTATGCTGTCCGCACCAGTTGGAATGGCTCCTACGATGGCAGGCCGTTCGGCATCGGAGCCAGCGGATATTATTCCCGGCAAAATTGGGGGTTCGGCTGGCTGGTGGACGGATGGGCGGTCGCAACCGACTGGCGCATTCCTCTGCCGTCACGGCTTGAGTTGTCTGGCGAGTTCTATCGAGGCCGCGCGGTCGGCGGTTTAGGCGGAGGCATCGGCCAGTCAATTGTGTTCAGCGGCAATCCCTTGGATCCAGCTTCGGATTTTCGGCCTCTCGATTCCGCCGGGGGATGGTCACAGCTGAAGTTCTCGGCCACCTCGCGGCTTGAGTTCAATGGAGCCTTCGGCGTGGACAGCCCTTTTGCGTCCAGTATTCACGCCTTTGCATCTCCGGTCAGCTACTATCCTTCTGTTCTGGCCGGCAATCGGAGCGAGATGATTAACTTTGTCTATCGTCCCCGTTCCGATTTGCTGTTCTCCGGCGAATATCGCCATCTGAGAACGACGCAAATAGGTTCTCTCGATACTGCCGACCAGGTGAATATGACGATGGGAGTATTGTTTTAAGCATGGCTGCATTTCTAAGACTTTGGGCGTCCGCTGTTCTCATTATGTGTGTGCTTGGCGCTGCATCTGCCAGCGCCGAAACGCAAGAAACGACTCTGACCGCGCGCGTGCAAGTGGAAGGGGAGAAGACCCCGGTGTCGAATCAGATGCAGAATGTAGTGGTATGGCTGAGTCCAGTCGATCCGCGCACGCCGATGCGGCCATTCCCCGCGGGCCGCTTGCGGCTGACTCAACATCACAAAAGCTTTGAACCCCATCTGCTGGTCGTGCCGGTAGGAGCGGTCGTCGAATTTCCTAATCGCGATCCTTTCTTCCACAACGTCTTTTCACTTTTTGAAGGCAAGCGTTTCGATCTTGGCTTGTATGAAGCGGGCACGACTCGCAACGTCAGCTTTGACCGCCCCGGAGTTTCCTATATTTTTTGCAACATTCACGCTGAGATGAGCGCGGTGGTGATTGCTCTGGACACGCCTTATTTCGGAATCTCCAATCGCAGCGGCGAAGTCATTGTTCCAAAAGTGCCGGTGGGCCGATACATGATGAAGGTGTGGTACGAAGCGGCCCTTCCCGCAACCCTGGATGCGCTGACTCGGGAAATAAACGTGACGCCTGAGACTTCAACTCTGGGCGTGTTACAAATTGCTCCGCCAATTGTGACTGACGCACACAAAAATAAATATGGGATGGATTACGAGCCTCCCGCGCCCAATAGCCCCGGCTACGATCATCCTTGAGTTCACGAGACGAGAAATTTACATCGCGGTTAAATACCTCTGACAATCGCACCTTATCGTTCTCTTAGCCTTCTTGGCATCGTGAACGGGTCTTGCTTCGGCTCGTTCCTGGTGGCAGGGTCCCGGGACCTGACATAAGAGCCAGCCACACTCCTCACGCCGAAGATGTCTAGGGCCAGTTTGCGATCACGAGTACTCCCAGGAGATATCTATGTCTTTGTCGTTGTTCATTTCGTCTCGCATGCGACATTCTGTCAATGCAATTTCTATGCTAGCGCTGATAGGATTCGCAACGATAGCAAGCGCGCAACATTATGTTCAAACCAATCTGGTGTCGGACATCCCGCACCTTGCAGCAAAGACCGATCCAAATCTGGTGAACGCGTGGGGCATCGCTTTCACCCCCGGTTCGCCCGCTTGGGTCGCAGATAACGGCACCGGTCTTTCTACGCTTTACAGCGGCTCGACGATCGCGCCGCTGGTGGTGACGATTGCTCCGCCGAAAGGGGAGGATGGTCCAGCCACTCCCACCGGAATTGTTTTCAACGGCGGCGGCGCTTTCAACGTCACCGCTCACGACAAGACCGGCTCCTCGTTGTTCATGTTCGCCACCGAAGACGGAACCATCAGCGGATGGAGCCCGAGTGTGGATGGCACGCATTCAATACTCGGGGTGGACAATCACGACGCCGGCGCGGTCTATAAAGGACTGGCAATCGGAACCGTTGACCAGCACGCATTCATCTATGCCACGAATTTCAACAGCGGCTGGGTGGAAATGTATGATTCGAGTTTTGGCTGGGTCAAGAATTTTACCGACACCACTCTGCCCCTCGGCTATGCGCCTTTTGGCATTCGAAATATTAACAACTTGCTGTTCGTAACTTTTGCGCTTCAAGATAGTGACAAGCACGATGATGTTGCCGGCCACGGACACGGCTTTGTAGATGTGTTTGACCTGAACGGAAATAAGGTGAAACGCCTCATCTCGCAAGGCGAACTGAATTCGCCGTGGGGCTTGGCGTGGGCGCCCGCCCGCTTCGGGGAATTGAGTGGCGATTTGCTGGTCGGGAATTTCGGAAACGGTCACGTCAATGCCTACAACATTCAGACCGGTGCTTTCATCTCCAGCATGCGGAGACCCAGCGGAACGGTGCTTGAGATTCCTGGCCTCTGGGCGCTGGCGTTCGGCAATGGTGGTGCGGCGGGTCCCACGACAACACTTCTATTCTCCGCCGGGCCAGACGAAGAGTCTCATGGATTGTTCGGCACGATCGTAGCCCATTGATAATTTCTCTCCTTACTTCAAGCCAGCCGCGAGGCTGGCTTTTTTACGCGCTGATTGTTCATTGATGCAATCCAGTCCTGCATCCAGAAAAGAACAATTTCCCCCTGGATTCGTGATAGAAATATACGTCTTTCTTATCCCCACTCCGACGAGCTCTGGATACGACCTATGGCCATTAACAGCGTAAAGAGTTCTATGCCGATGCGAAGCACAGGCCCGGGCTCAGTAAGTTATGCCCCGGCGCTTGCAGTCCTGACCACGCTGTTTTTCATTTGGGGCTCGCTGACTTCGCTGAATGACGTATTGATTCCCTTTGCGCAGCATGTCTTCACCTTGAATCTGGCGCAAAGCATGCTGATCCAGACGGCGTTCTTTCTGGCATATTTCATCATTTCGCTGCCGGCGGCAAAGATCATCGACTGGATCGGTTACAAGCGCGCCATCATTGTGGGATTAAGCACCATGGTGGCGGCGTGCCTGCTGGTTTATCCGGCTGCCAAAATACCGTCCTTTCCTTTCTTTCTCACTGCGCTGATGGTTCTGGCCGCCGGAATCACAGTGCTGCAGGTTGCCGCAAACCCATATGTTGCGGTGCTGGGAAAACCGGAAACTGCATCGAGCAGGCTGAACCTGACACAAGCATTCAACTCACTGGGTACGGCAGTGTTTCCCTGGGTTGGCGCGCGTTTGATACTAGGCGAAACCGTGAGTGCAGCCGCGCAATCGGCTTCACAGGATGCAGTCATCAAGCTATACGTTTACTTCTTCGCTATCGTACTGGTGCTGCTGGCAATCTTGTTCGCCGTTTTCAAACTGCCGCGCATGGAAGCCGCCGAGCATCATGCCGGCGAAAAGGTCAACGATTCCATTTGGAAGCATCCCAATCTGCCGCTTGGCGCGATCGCCATCTTCGTTTATGTCGGCGCGGAAGTTGCGATCGGCAGTTCAATCGCAAATTATCTGGCGCTTCCGAACATCGGGCACTTTGTTTCCAACATCGCCGACCCCGCCACGCAATATCATACGGCGCTTGCGGTAGCTGCGCGCTACATTTCAATCTACTGGCTGGGAGCAATGGTCGGCCGCTTCATCGGGTCTGCGGTCCTGCAGAAGGTACGGACCTCTCGCGTGCTGGCTTTCTGCTCCACTATGGCCGCGTTTCTGGTCGTGGTTACCGTCCTCAGCAGCGGTCACTTCGCTATGTGGTCGGTACTCTCGATCGGGCTTTTCAATTCCATTATGTTCCCCAGCATATTCACCAGCGGTATTGCTGAACTGGGGCCATTGACTGGCGACGGGTCAGGAGTGCTCAACATGGCCATCGTCGGCGGGGCAATTATTCCATGGGTGGTGGGCAGAATTGGTGACGCGATTAATCATGCTTACTATCCTTCGATGACGCAAGGCGAGACCAGCTGGGGACAAGGTATTCACTACGCGCTCATCCTGGCGGCGTTTTGTTATCTCTACATTCTTTTCTATGCGGTGAGCGGATCGAAGCCCAACAGCGAGCGCTATGGCCGTTCGGAGGTCCGGGCTTAGCTTGGCAGGCGATCTTTTTGTCGGCGTAGATATCGGCGGCACCAAGGTCGCCGCCGGACTGGTGAACGCCAGCGGAGAAATTACCTCGCAAGTTCGCGTGCCCATGGTCACAGTTTCAGCAGAGCACGGACTGAGCGCGGTCCTTTCTGCTATTGCCAAGGCACTTCCGCAAGACTGCCGTCCGATCCGGGGAATCGGCATTTGCGCACCCGGGCCGCTCGATCCTCGCAGCGGCATGATTTTGAATCCCCCTAACCTCCCCTGTTGGCGAAATTTTCCTTTGACGAGTGAAGTGCAAAAAGCGTATGCGGTTCCCGTCAGAGTTGACAACGACGCTAACGCCGCGGCTTTGGCGGAAGCACGCTGGGGTGCGGCGCGCGGCTGCAACAACGTCTTCTACGCAACGCTTGGTACTGGAATTGGTACTGGCATCGTGTTTGACGGAAAGATTTTTCACGGGCGCACGGGTGCCGCCGGCGAAGGCGGACATGTAAGCATTGATTATCGTGGGCCGATTTGCGCCTGCGGGAAGCCCGGCTGCATCGAAGCTTTCGCTTCGGGGACCGCTATCGTGAAACGTGTTCGGGAACGGATCGCTGAAGGAAGCAAGTCGCTGGTAACGGACCTCGCAGGGGGCAATGTGGAATCGATCACAGGAGAGACAGTCGCCAAAGCTCTGGCCGCCGGTGATGCCCTCGCCAGCGAAATAATGGAAGAAAGCGCCGAGATGATCTCACTGTGGCTGAGTAACATGATCGACGTGCTTGACCCTGAGATCATCGTTATCGGCGGTGGCGCAGCTACTCTTTACCAACCGTTCTTTGCCACGATTCGCCAGCGAGTCACAGCGCTTTCCATTAACCCGCGCGCCCACGAGATTCCCATTGCACCGGCACGATATGGGGCAGATTCGGGGATCGCAGGAGGCGCTGCCCTGTGCACGTGACGGCCTGAGTGCAGGCAAAATTCGCGCGACTATGGCCCAACTCTGGCAAATGTGATCGGCCTGGTGGAAATAATCCCCTTGCTCTCTTGGATTGTTGCAAACTGATTGGCCTCGATACTTGAGAGAACTTCTTTTCGCCCGCTCGGCCACACGATGTTCAAGCTGACGGTTTTCTTGCGCGCGCTCGGTTTGCCCAGTCCGAAGGTCAGAGGCAACTCGCTTTGCGACAAGTAGCTCGACCCGGTCTTGACCATAGCGAAGCGATGCTCCCCATTGGACGTCGTGAGAGTGACTCTGGCACCGATTGCATCACGATTAGATTTCGTGCCCATCAGCTTCAGGCGCAGTAAGTCATTCTGGTTGCCATTGTCGTTGCGCAACAATCGCGCTATACCGCGGTTGTCCATGAGCAGCACATCAAGGTCACCGTCGTTGTCGTAGTCCAGATACGCAGCCCCGCGTCCTACAATCGGTTGTTCCAGCGCGCGCCCTGATTTCTCTGTCACATCTTGGAACTTATTGTTGCCTTCATTGCGGAAGAGCTGCGCCGGTTCGGCGTACTTGATCGCAGGCTGCAACTGACTGATGTCGTCAGCGACGTGACCGTTGACGGCAAGAATGTCGAGCCTCCCGTCAAGGTCATAATCGAGAAATAGAGTTCCGAATGTCAGCGACTTCATCGTCATTCGCGCCAAGCCGGTGGAGGGAGCTTGATCGGTGTACAAGCCCGAACCATCGCTGTGATACAGAGCCATGCCTTCGTTGGCAAAATCTCCGACGACCAAACCCTGATGCCCGGAGTTGTCGTAGTCGCCAGCATCTGCACCCATTCCCGCGCGTGCCGTCCCGGCTTCGCTAAACGCTACACCGGTGGGAACGGCCATATCTGTAAAAGTGCCGTTATGATTATTGCGATAAAGTTTATTGGGCTGGGTGTCATTGCTTACGAAAAGATCCAGATAGCCGTCTTCGTCGTAATCTACTAAAGCAATGCCAAGCGACTTACCGGTTGCATCCAGGAGACCCGCCTTTTTCGTAACGTTTTCGAATGTGCCGTTACCTTTGTTGTGGAACAGCTCGCAGCTCTCGCCCTTGTACGCTTCCGGCGTGCAATAGGATTTGCCTTTGCCAGCCAGGGAGCAGTATTGGTCCGTGTCGAGTGACCATTTCACGTAGTGCGCGACGAAGAGGTCGAGTTTGCCGTCGTTGTCATAGTCGAACCAGACGGCGCTGGTCGCGAAACCCGGGCTCGCAACACCCGCATTCGCAGTCACATCCACAAATTTCCCGTTGCCAAGATTATGAAAGAGACGGCTGCTGCCGACGGCAGTTATGTAGATGTCATCATAGCCATCGTTGTCGTAATCGCCGACGGTGCAGCCCAGTCCGTACATTTCGACAGCCAAGCCCGCTTGACGTGTCACGTCAGTGAAGGTGCCATCGTGGTGGTTGTGATAGAGCGCGGGAAACGCCTTGCCGGATTTATGCTCCGGCCAGTCCATCGAATTGACAAATAGTATGTCCTGCCAGCCATCATTGTCGTAATCCAGAGCGCAGACCCCTGGACCCATTGTTTCCGGCAAATACTTTTTCCCGAAGGCGCCGCTGTTGTATTTGAAGCGAATGCCAGCCTGCGCGCTGACGTCAGTAAACTGAATCGGCCCGGAAGGCCTGGCCGGCAAGGGATCTGACTTCGCCATTGTGCTGCTGTTAGCGGCTGGTTGTGGCGGAGCAGATGGAGTAACCGTCGAAGCAGTTGACTCCATCAGTTCTTTCGGGGCTGGAGCCGACTGACTCGCAGGTGTGCGATTACAGCCCACAAGTACCGTGAACCCGATGATGATCAGGAAAGTCAGCCGGACGATTGGGAAGCGTTTGAACATGAGTTCCTGAGACATCGCGGAGCTAGGCGCCTCTTGCCACCACTGCCGTTGCTGTGATCTTTTTTCGCGAGTCCATCCATATCTCGATTGAATTCGCGATTGGCCCAACGATAAACAGCGCGTAAAACGGCGCATACACACTCTGGAAGAAACGCAGCATCGTCTCCACCACCGCAATCAGGAATGCTACCAGGCACTGCCCGCGCTTCGACCGCACCGTGGTCTTAGGGTCGGTAATCATAAAGAAGATGAAGAGCTGGTACATGGGGCCGGTGATGGGCGCGACCTCCGATTGCCAAGGCTGATGCAGCACCCAGCTCCGCAGAAAGGCGAAGGCAAAAAACGAGATCACGTATGTCGCGGTTATATGCAAGCGGCGCACCCGCCAAACAATCACGAATCCCAAGATCCAAATCATCACCATGGGCAGAAGATAATTACCCCACTGGATGCTCAGACTGGCCACGGTTGCGGGCGCGAGAAACAGCATGGCGGACACGCCGAAATTTGACGGATTCCAGATGTGACGGTCTTTGATTCGCAAAACGTACTTGGAAGTGATTGAGATCAGGCTGCAGAGCGCGTAGGGCCAGTACGCGGGGGACCGCAGCAGAATGCCTACGCTGATCCCGGAGATGTAAGCACTGGCCGGATGCGGCCATTTTTTCAGGAAAATTCGGCCGAGCACCAGTTCTGCCGCAATGCTCGTAGCGATCGCGATCAGGGTCCGCGGGTAGCTTTCGAGGATGCCGAACGTCAGTTGCCCGACCAGCAGAATGCAAGTAATAAAAATCGGCGCGACATACCGGCTGTCGATCAACGCCCTCTTCGATGGGGAGTGCGGAGCCGCCGGGACGGGTGTGATTATGTTGCTCATAGCTGCTCTTGCACCTTATACAGCTGATCGGTGGAAAGTTTGTCGAGGGTCTGAATTTTGCCTGAGGGCCAGCGGATTACAGCTTTGTCGATTTTCGGGTTTTTGCCCAAGCCAAAATGCAGGCGCCGATCATTCTGGGCGCAAAAACCGCTGCCACCGGAAACGTTCTGAATCTGCTTCTCTCCATTCCAGTAGAGGGTCACCTGGGCGCCGATTGCGCTGCGGTTACTGCTGCTTCCTTCGAGTTGAAACTCTATCCAGTGGTTCTCGGGCGTCACGGTGTTGCTGTAGATCAGTAGTGGCCCGCGCTGATTCGCGACCACTACGTCAAGTACGCCACGATTCCACAGGTCCGCCATGGCAACGGAACGTCCGTCGTGGGTATCGCTCACGCCAACTGCCTGGGCGACGTTCACGAAATGGCCGGCGCCGTCATTCAGCCACACATCTTTGTGCTGATAGCCGGAGAGGCTGCGGCCGTCCATTGCAGGCCAGTTGCGGGCGTCGGAGATGATCGAGGTATGCCCACCGGCGATCTTCGAGAAGTCATACCAGTAATCACGGTTATGATCGAGCGAAACGTAGCCGTTGGTGAGAAAAAGATCGAGATTGCCGTCGTTATTGAGGTCGCCGAATTGAGCCCCAAAGCTCCAGCCACCGAGCTCGACACCAAGATCGCGCGCGAGATTTTCGTATTTGAGGCCGCTCCCCGAAGTTCCTTCCTTCGGAACCCAAAGATTGTTTCCCTGAATCAGGACTCCATCTTCGGAAATATTGCTGACGTAAACGGCATATTCACCGCGGTTGAAGACATCACCGACGGCCGCGTTCATACCGCTTTTCGGGGCGAAACCGACGCCCGTCTGCTCGCCTACCTCACGAAAGTGCGCGCCATCGTTGAAGTAGAGTTCGGAAACCCCATAATCGTTCGCGATAAAAAGATCCGGGTGTCCAATGCCTCGCAGATCGACCGCGGCCGCAGCTAAGGCCCAGCGGCGGCTGTCGATCCCGGCTTTCTCGGTGACATCCTCAAATTTGCCGTTGCCTAAATTGCGAAGCAAATATTTTCGTCCGCCGTTTTTAGCGTACTCGAAGCTCTCCGGCATGATCTCGGTGTTCTTCAGATGCCAGAGGTCGATCTTTTCGGAATAGTAACCGCCAATGAAGAGGTCGAGCTTGCCGTCGCCATCGTAGTCGAACCAGATGGCGGTGTTGGCATTGAGCCATGCCGGCAATCCGGCCTGCTCAGTCACGCGAGTAAAGCCATGGCCGTTGTCGTTGTGAAATAGCTCCGGCTTGCCCCACTTGTACAAGAACAGATCTTCGTAGCCATCGTTGTCGTAGTCGCCCCAAACAGCACCCATGGAAACGCCAGTTCCCGGCTGATTGACATCAGCGACACCCATCTTCTCGGCAACATCGGTAAAGGTGCCGTCATGGTTGTTGCGATACAGGCCATTTTTGCTGCCTTCAGCGCTGTTGGTGACATAAATGTCGGGCCAGCCATCGCGATCAAAATCGACAATTGAAACCGCCGCGCCCATGGATGCGACTTCCGGCATGATGGGATCGAGTTTGTGATCGAGAACAGGTCCCTGGTGCACAAAATCAATGCCAGCCCGGTGCGAGACCTCCTGGAGATAAAAGCCATGCCGTGCGAGCGCAGTCTTTGCGTCCAGCGCGAAGCTCTGGTTATGCCGTGCGGACCACCACCGCATCGCGGCCGGAGTAGCCAGCAGGCCAACAAAAAATACGATGAGAACTAATTTTTTTAAATCCAATTTCATTGCAAATTTCTCAATGCGTGGTCAAACTCGTCGTCGGAAACATAACGCGTTTGATACGTCTGCCAGTCTTGCGGATGATGCCGGTAAACCCACTCATCCTGAAGACGGTCCGGTACCGTGACGTACAAGTTTTTCCCGTGATATGGCAACGGCAGCACGGTTTTCGAAAAGGTCGAATTGTAGTCGCCGTCTTTGATCCAGCCGTCACCGGCAATTACGTAATCGCGAACCCAACCCGCTGGCGGAGGAGGCTGCTCGGGAAAACGCAGCGTCATTTCGTCGCCGGAATTCATAATTACGTAGCGGTCATCTATGTTGTCGAGCAACTCGCGCACATCGCCGTATCGGGTGTAATAACCTGTCAGATCGCGATAGCGCTGTTTGGTTCCTTCCAGGTGGTTATAATCGGGCAACTCTGGCGAGGATGGATCGACCTGCTTGATGACAGAATACCCGCGATAGTGCAAATCTGCCATCTCCGGCGCGAGATGATGGATCTTTAATGGCGCCGTGATAGCTTTGGCCCATTGCATCTGGTCCCAATAGATTTCGAGATTGGTCCGCAGGCGGACGCGGCGGGGCGTCCCCGGACGAAAAATATTCGTCAGATCAAAAAGGCATATTTTCTTTCGTCCGGCGGGAAAGCCGAGATTCGGGCGCGCGACTACCCAGCCGCCCTTTCCATCGGGGATTTCAAGACTCAATGCCTTTGCCTGCGGACGCCGGCCCTGCGCGATAGCGACATTAATTGAAGAATCGGTCGGATGCATCCAGCCGCGGGCGATGAGATACAGTGGTCCGCTTACTGGAGCATCGGCGCCGAGCTCAATCTCGACATAATGATCGCGAGTCACGCCCTGATATTGGCCACGACCGAAGGTGTCGAGGTACTTGCCGTCGAGGTCGCGCAAAATACCGGTGACATCCTGCCCATTGTCATCTACGGCATGAGCGACAGCGTGAGGAGTCGAGACAGTCGTGATGGCAAGTTTCGCGGGCGGAATAGCGAAGCGCTCATCGACGTACACCTCGGTGCCCGCAGGATGGTCCACCGTCATCAGATTCAGATAGTCGTAGTAATAGGTTTCCCACAATTCCGCAGTAAACCGAAGATCGTAATAACCATCATGCGCACCGAGTTGGTTTGGACTGATTTTGTACCATTCTTCCGTGGCTTCCACCCGTGCCGTACCGATGGTGTTGATCCTGAGCCCTATCGCCGAACCCCACGGAATTGCATCCTTCACAAATTCCACTTGCTTGCCGTTGTAAGCGAACAAGAACGGGCAGGAACCCTTCAGACGCTGCTCGGTCACAATTTCCTGATCGGCTTTCAAATCGAATTCGGCACGGACAGAGCCGTTCGGCCAGACGATTCGCGCCACATCGAGATGAGCCTGATCGCCGAGCCCAAAGTGAAGAAGCGGTCCGGTGATAGGCTGCTTTTGAACCAGTAATCCAGAACGGACTTCGATTTCTCCCCCAACCCCGAACGGATTAATCCGCTGATCACCCGCTGCCTGCTTGGCGTGGGGACGGATGATCTCCCAGTGATAATTTCTGGTCCCATGATTCACGGCGAGGACCGGTGATCCCGCACTGTCCAACCCGAGAAGGTCGAGCCGGCCGTCTCCGTTCAGGTCGGCGACATCGAAGACCCGCGGCGGACTCTGGGTCTGAATGAGATTGAACTTTCCTTTTCCGTCGCCAAGCCACATCAGGGCGCCATTCTGTGCGCCAGAACCCGAAACGCGCGCCAATATCAAGTCGAGTGCACCGTTGTTGTCGAGATCAGCGACGCGCAGGCGAACATCGTCTTTCAGAACGTTCGGTGCGTCCGGTACACTCGCGATCGTGGTCATCTCGAAGCTTTTGCCTTCATCCTTATCTGAGAGCGCGAGGATGCTGCCGTCCGCCTGAACTACGAGCAGGTCCAGGATGCCGTCATTGTTCACGTCGGCTGTAGCGATGGCCTTGACCGCGGACAGTACTGCAGGCAGCGAACGCTCTTTGAACTGCCCTGTGCGCAGGTTCGTGAACACGTGCAGATGCCCGGCTCCGTCGATCATCAACGCATCGGGATTACCGTCGCCGTCGAGATCAGCCCAGACGAAAGCCGATAGTCCTGCCACCCCGGCAAAGGGATGAATCACGGTAAAAGTTCCGTCTCCGTTGTTGCGCAGAACCACTGGCACTCCACCTGCCGCGCCCATTACGACGTCGAGGTCACCATCAGCCTCAATATCGGCCGCCCATGCTCCCGAGTATTTCGACGAGAGTACCTCGTGCGGCAGCTTGGTGGCCGCAGTCACATCAGTGAACGCTGAAGGTGTGTCTTGCCGGAAGAAGCGAACTCCGCCCGCTCCGGCGAGCACGAGGTCGGTTTTGAAATCGTAATTGAAATCAATGTCGAGAATACCTTCGGGTGATGGCGGCGTATTTGCCCCACCGGGAAACGCGAGAGTCGGCCCCGTGGTCAGGTGAATTTTTTGCGCGTCGGCTTCGATTGCTGTGGCGGGCCCATTGATTCCCAACGAAACTGCTCCAACCCAGCTCCAGTGGCCGGCTTCGCCGTTCGGAAGCGGCCCGGCAGTGAATGAAATTGACGTGTCGGGCGCGGCCGGCTCAAATGATGGGGATTCGATCTTGAGTAGGTGGGTAAACGGTTGTGCCTCGTCCCCGGGGGGCGCCTTCAGGGCGCCCAGACTAAGTCGGTATTCGGGAACGCGCATCAGCACGTTCTTGAGAAATACGGTGCGCGTACCGGCCGCACGCGGGCCTGCGGTGGCAATCGTGCTCTGAAGCTGCGCAAGCTGCTGCCTCGCTTCCGGCGGCCAATCCGAAGATAGGGCGTTGATCCGGTCAACGGCGGACTTCAAAGTGCTTTCATCGCCTCGCTTGGCTGCGATGCGCGCCAGTTCCACCAGAGCCGCGAGATTTTCCGGATGCGCCGCGAGAATCTTCTGGATGGTGTTCTGAACCTCGGCTTCGCTGTTGTCGCCACCCTGTCGTTCGACTTCTTCGGCGAGCTGGTATGCCGCGCGGAGATTCTGGGGATTCAGTTCAAGGGCTTTACGAAGATGCTCGACAGCCGCACTTGAACTTCCACGATCGCTTTCCAGCAGTCCCTGCAAATATTCGATGTGATCGTTTTCAGGCGAGAGGTCGTGTGCTTTCTCCAGGCGCTCTGCGGCCGCATCGTAGTTTCGCTGGCGGAGCGCCAACACACCCCAGTTAGCCCAGCCAGCCGGTTCAGCTGGAACGAGTTTCACTAATTCTGCGAGTTTCTCCTGCGCACGCACGTCATCACCAACCTGCAGCGCGGCCAAGCCCACATAAAAAGTCGTAACAACCTGGGTATAGGCCTGTGTTCCTTTGTGCGGTAGTTTCGAACTCGAGCACGCGTTGAGTGCAAGCAGGGCGACAATCAACAAAGAGACCTGGGCGCGCTCAGCGTTGCCATTCCACATTGAGTTCACGAAGGAGATGACGCTCGGTTGCGCATCATTATAGATAACCCTACTACCCCGCACTGATCGCAACGATTTCATGATTGGATTTGTTTCGCTTGCATTGCAGCGCGCTTTTTCCTGGTACGCTCGCGTTTCTTTGAGATTCCCCGATACCACAGAAAACCAACGGCGACGAACGGCAACGAAAAGAACACCAGTCCGAAGCGGCCCATCAGCGTCGGCGTGGCCTCGACCCTGGAAAACGCTTCGCCATTTCCTGCTGAACTCTCCAGCACCAGGTGCACGCGCCAAAACTCGTCGCGATCAAAGTCAGCATAGGTCTTGTACTGGACCTGGTTGCGTGTGTCATCGCGATCGGCTGTATAGAAGGCTTCGCGAAGCCGGCCGCTCTCCGGCTGCACTCCAATTTTCACTTTCAAATCCTTGGGTATGGTGCCCCCGGGAATGGGATCGACGATGACGTAAAACAAGCCCTGGCCGATATCCGGGTGAGTCCACAGGGCGATGACGACCGGCCCGACTCGCTGGTTTTCAATAATGGGGAACGGCGGCCCGATGTGTGCGCTCGCTGGCGCCGATAGCACAGCTATTGCGACGCCCACGACGAACGCATTGATCGTCATTTTCATTACGGGTGAAATATTGCACCTTTGTCAGCTACTCATCAGCATGGTTGCCCGCATTTCCATGGGTTGGAAGATCAACCAGACCGCCGCGAGCCAGATGATCAGGGACACGGCAGCCCACGGGATAAATGCTCGCATGGGATGTTCGGGGCAATCCTCATCCGCTAATCGGCGAGTCACCAGCAATGAGCCGAAAAATCCCAGGATGAGGAATCCCAGTTGAACCGGCTGCACGAAGCGAGTCGGGACTCCTACCCACAGCCAGTGTGGATGCCCAAGCGACAACCCCACACTCGCCGCCGCGCTCTGGGTCACGGGAACGATGGTGAAGAGCCCACTCAGAAAGTGAAAGCCGTAGTGGGCGAGCCACATCCCGAAACCAAGGGGAACCAGGGCGTAGCTGTACCGCACCATTATCGGAATCAGCCCTTTGGAAGTGGCTTTCAGCCTTTGGGTGATCCATGCCGCACCGCCAAGCAAGACGATGGGCTCGACCAGCAGAAAGAAAGCAAAAATCGTGGCTAACACCGGAGCTTCGTGAGTCACGTGCAGCAATCTTGCCAGCCACTGTTCGACAACATAAACCGGGCTCACCATACCGAACGCATTCAGTAGCGCACCGAAGGTGAAGACCAGCATGAGTGCGGCGATGTCTGTGCGGCGGGAAAAGAAACCGATCCCTGAGCGCATAGAATCGACCATCAGTTCGGTCGCCGGCATCCGGCTCAAGATGCCCACATTGTCGTGCGGGCAGGCGTGAACGCAATCCAGGCAAAAAGTGCAGTCCATGTTGCCGACCTTAAGCGGCTGAAACAGAGCCAGTTCACAGCCGCGCTGCAGGATTACGAAATCGGAGCCAGGCTGTCGCTGGCCGCGGATGCAGTCCTTCGTCTGGCAACCGGTGCAAACTTCCTGATCGCGGACCGCCACTTCCAAGGGGGAAATTGTCGATGCGGCAAAGTTGAACTGGCCCAGCGGACAAACAAACTTGCAGAACGCGGCATGTTTGAACAGTCCATCGACGATTAACACCCCAGCGAAATAGGCAATGATCAGCCACGCCGTTCCCCATGGCGACGCCCAGAGGTCATAAAGTTCGTACAGAAAGAGAACAAGCACGAAGAGGCCGGCCGAGAGCCACTTGTTTCTCAGCATGCGTGGCCAATTCCAGCGCGGACGAAAAAGCTTGCGTGCAGCGTTGCGCACGAGCATGAAGGGACAGGCAAGGCAGAAGAAATTCCCCGCGGCGAGTATGACCAGAGCCAGGACGCCGCGGAAATGCAGCCAGGTCAACACCGTCGCCAGATTTTTGGGTGCGAGCGAAGGTCCCAGCAGACCGTGCAAAATCATCAGCACACCAATCAGCAGGAATGGGATCTGCAAGGCCGTGCGGGAGTGCCGCCACCTTAGAAACCGGCCGATCACGGGCGTGTGCAACAGATCGAAGGGCGGAGATTCTGCAACCTCAGGCTCGGGAATGACGAAGGTTCGGGACACTATTTACTTTTGACTCCCTTTAGATCCATTTGTTCTTCCATGTTGTGCCCATCCGGCAGGGCGATGTGGATAAGAACAACCCAATCACCGCCCATGTTCAGGTTCAAGTGCCCCTGGTAGTGCCCGGAAGAGTCTTCTTGCGCATCTCCGAAAACCGGAGCCATGCCGGCATGGGTCATGTCTCCCTCCAACGTGACATGAGCGTCCGAGACAGGCTTCCCGGCGTCGCTTAAACGAAAGCTTACCCGGATGGCGCCGACATGCGCAGGCTGGGGAGAAACTTCTTTGTCCGTCACGATCAGAGGTCGATGTGACGCCGATCTTGAACAAGCGGCGACGAATAACAACCCGATAAACAATTGGAGGATATGAAGCCCTCTCGTGAGTGGGCGTGTGGGCCCTCCTCGCCGAAAGTCAGACTTCATATCCCCCCTTGGTTCGGATTGATGTCCAGTGTTCGAGTAAGGCGCTAGGCTGCACACGCAGCCGTCACGTCCTCATCCCTTCCCCACTCACAGGTGCAGGCGGGATTGCCTTCGCCCTCGGCTGGGAACATATGGTAGTACATGCCGATGACCATGGGAATGAAAACGATCGTGTTGTAGAAGAGATGCAGTTCGACTCGTGGGATCACTAACTGCAGAATGCTGCAGGGTACGGGCTTGTGCCAGAAATTGTGATGGAATGTCGCTTGATAAATGAGCAGCAGATGCTCGAAGTGATGCCAGAACTGAATCCCGAATGCCACCATCCACCAGGTGTGTGAGGTTCCCGTGAAGCCCTTCCGCAATATCCAAATTCCAATAAGCATGACCAGAGCGTAACCGTAGTGAAGAGCTTCGGTCTGAACCAGCCAGGGATAGTACAGACCGAGCAGACCCAATGCCTTAGCCCGCGGCCAGTGCATGACATAGACTTGATAGGCCTGTACCAGATGCTCAGCCCAATGACCGAGCACGATAACCATGAAAAGTTGCAGGGCTCGCTCATGCCATCGGGTGTTCAATTTTTCAAAGAAACCTGGATTGGCTCTTTCCGCAACATGAATGCCTGGAACTGTAGAACTCGAAACCGCCATGAACCGCCTCCTCACCCACGACCTGAGCCGGGAAATGTGATTACGGTCACATTTCAGCAACGATGGGTCAATAATCGATTTGTACTAGCACCCCATTTGACTAGTGCGATTCGGTTCCGTTTAGGAGTTCCCAGCTTGCGCTTGGTGTCATATTCGCCTCAGAAATGGAAATTGGTTTCCAAGAACGCCAGCTGGCCATTGGCGTTGCGCGGGTAGATACTTTGAATCACGCTTTTGCCCCATGCGTGCCCATAATACGGAGAAATGCTGAACGTCCGATTAACCTGGTAATCGGCGCTGAGGTCCCACACATTTGCGAGGCCTTGATGTCCGCCGCTGGGACGTCCTGTGAAACCGAACGTCTTTGGCTGGAACGCGCCGCCGCCCAGATACCAGAGATCGTGAGAACTGGCTAGGCGCATGGCATGTGCTTCACTGCGAACGCTCAGCTTGGACCAGGGCTTCAGGTTCAAGGTGGCATAGGCGTCCGCATTGTTCATCATGTTGTAAAAGGGGAACCGGGCATAAGCGCGTGGCGTGGTCAGAACCTGGAAGAATGTGCCATTGGTCCCGTCTTTGGGATTGCCATCGCCACTTCCATATGAGTAGCCGAGGCTGATCCACGGATGCAGGGCCGTGACGGCAGGCTGCCACCCGGCTTCTCCGACGAATGCGCCGGCGCGCTGGGTAATAGCTCCCCACGAACCACTTTGTAGCGCGCCCCAAACCAGGAAATCGAAATTTCCAGCGCTCTCGGTCTTGACGACGTGCGCGTAATTCGCTCCATAGGTGGCAATCTCGATCTTGCCCAGGTCCGCGGTGCGAACCGCTGCAGGCCGGTTATCAGTTTTCAGTACGGTGTTGCGATCGTCCACATAGCCGACGGCGAAAACGCGCAGCGCGCCTGCGCCATGCGGCGTTTGCACCGCATGGTTGAAGGACCCGTAGTACACCTCGGTGTCAAGTTCGTCCATCCCGTCCACCTGGAAAACGCCTTGCACCGGGCGGCCGCCAAAGAAGGTGAAATCATTCGAGCCGGAGTTCAAAGAGAATTGCCCTCCGTCAAAGGTTCGCTGGACTGCGGCAAAAGCGAAATTCGAAATAAGGCGGTTCGCGATGCGCGTCTGTACGACGCTGGCCAGCATCTGATCTTGCGGCTTCACTTCCATACCGTCGAAAAATTCAAACCGTCCCAGCTTTACACTGGCGTGGCCCACGTGCTTGAAAGTGACATAGGCTTGCTTCAGAAATCCGCCGGTATTGTTGACTTGGTTTCCATTCGCAGCGTAGTAGGTGCCTCCGAGTCCAAGCTGGCCGAGCGGTGCGGGAGCAACGGCATCGTTGGGCAATCCGAGGATCGATGCAGTTTCGCCTTCGATAAACCAATCCACACGCTCGCGTGTCTGGCCAACGCCGACGCGCAGCAGCGAATCGAATAGCGGGTAGTTGCTGTTGCCGGTATTCCCTTCGAACCAGTTCCAACCCTCGGTTCGGGTCCGCCAGTTGATCGAGATCTCAAATGGACCAGCTTTGTGCTTCGCCAATTTCGGCGCTTGCGCTTTCGACATCTGCGGCACTGGGGTTGCATCCAACCGTGTAACTTGCTGCGAGCCGGTCTGCGTGGCCACCCCTTGTAATTGCTGGCCATGCGCGACAACGCCCGACAGCAGCCAGATTCCAAGCATGATGTGCCCCACGATTGCAAATTTCATATGGTCTCCTGCTGCGGTTATGTTTGCTTGCTGACTAGACCTGGGATCTTGAAGCGTTAGCTCGCAAGTCTTCTCGCGCCGAAAAACAAGAGGCTGCACTCTGCCGTATGCCACAGCAATGACTGGAATACTGCAAAAGGCGTTTA
>DATJHT010000061.1:0-7134 GCA_035493765.1 Terriglobales bacterium | reverse complement strand
CGCAACCAGCGACAGCAAAAGAGCGACAAAATCGGTGAGATTGTGTCCGGCTTCGGAAAGAAGTGCCAGCGAATGCGCCCGGATTCCCGCAATCACCAGCAGAACGATATAACCGGCAGTAACGCCCAGCGATACGCGCAGTACACGGGAAGTCCGTTCATTTCCGCCATGGGCGTGGACATGCACATTATTAGTCTAAGGAGGGATGGAACGGGATTCAAGACGCACTCAGCAAAGCGCGCTTAAAGCATCGAGCAAATTGGAGTTCAATCGAGTGGTCGCGATTCGCGACGCCGCTTTGCTGATTGGTGATTGCTGATTGCTTTACTGCCTCAACCCCATCCACTTCTCTGACACAACAATCGAATTCCCCGGATTCTGCGGATCATAGCGGACCGAGGTCGGCAACCCCAGACGGCAGGAGTGCAGATTAATCCACTGACGCAGGTGCGTGACATCTTGCGAAGCTTCGTACGAAACGCCGCCCACGTCATATTGAAAAATCAACATGGTGGCCGCAGGGTGGCCATTCGGAACGACTTCCTGAACATCGATCACGGTTCCATCGGTGATGCGGCCGACCTGGATCAGCCAGTCTCGACGCTCTCGTTCAATTTCGGCCAAGGTCTTCTTCTTACGGCCGAAGACCATGTAGGCGCCGAAAACCACCGCCGCGGCGCCGGCCAGCAGAGTGTAAAAACCAAATACGGACATATTCTTGGTTGAAGCCCCAGGATGAAGCGATTCTCAGAAAAGAGAATACGGCGAGAAATTCGATCAGGGAAGATACTGTTCGGTTACGAAGGTGTAGAAAAGCCGCCGCACGTCGTCGGTCGTCGGTGAAACATCAAAGCGGATCCGGACTACTTTCAGCAGAAGCGTTTGCCAACGACCAACGACGCACGACCAGCGACGGCTTCCTCCTACTGCAGTGACTTCGGATCCGACAGGTTCTTGGGCGAAGCCTTCGTTAACTCCGCATCCAGGATGCTCGCAGCCGCCGGCCGGCCCACTTTGCCTTTTCTAAGAATTTCCTCGGCCGTCACCTTCTTGCCATAGAGTTTTTCGTTTGCACCGCCGTCCGGGCGGAGGGTTGATCCTTCCAATGAAACGCCGGCGAACAAACCGCGCGAACGCGAATAGGAAAGAATTTCTGCCCGCATCACGACATCAGTGGCTGCCGTGGCGGTCCGGCCTTTGGGACCGGCAGCAGCAGCCGCATCCGCGCCGAGCTTGACCTTGCTGCCCATCAGCGATTCCGCGCCGCGTGGGTTCATGACGAGGAGAACGAAGTCCGTCGCTTGGCCTCCGAGTTGGAAGCCAATGTTTGCACCTTCAAGGGCGTACATGGCGGGGGCGCCCCATGGCCCGGTAAAGTGCTCGCCGCTTCGGCAAACCATAACTCCGCGGCCGAAGCTACCACCTATTCCGATCGCGGCCTTCAGCACCGAGGGAAGAACGATTACGCATTCAGCACGATCAAGAATGTCCTTAGGGATATCGTCGGGAATGTCGAGGATTTCTTTGAGAACGACTCCCGAGTCTTTCACGCGATTAACTTCTTTTTCATTGCCGGCTGCGAAGGCCGGAATGGCGCAACTCAGTGCCAGTAGGACAGACAGCAGTCTCTTCATTTTCTTCTCCTGTAAGGGTTGTATGTGTGCCGCATCATTTTACTTCTTTCAACCCCGGTGAGGAACTCCGAGTTAAATGCCAAAAATGGCGGAATGTGGGACAAAGCAGTGACCCTTCGGGTGCTACTTTTGTAACTTGGCGAACCCTTGAAAAGTCGCCTACAGTCAGGCTTGTGCGGGAGTTACAGCCGCATCTGTACACGGCCGAAACTCGAAGTCTTCGGCAGGCCACGTGCATCTAATGGATTGAGGTAGCCTCTGGCCGTGGCTATTTGTGCAATTTTTGGATGGTCCTGGAATGAAGTACATAGGTCTGATCTTTGGTCTCCTGATCGGTGTCGGGCTCGCAAGTCAGCCTGCCTCGGGTCAAGGGAAGTCCTATGTCGCCCCGGGAATTGCCGTAGCTTCTCCCCCGGTCAATGCTGATGTAGAAAGCACCGACCCGGCATCGGTCATCACCATACAAAAGCGCGTGGATGAAGTTAACGTTCTGTTCATTGCCATGAACAAGCACGGCAAGTTCGTGCGCGATCTGCAGGCCCAGGATTTTAGCGTTCTTGACGATCACAAGCCCCCACAACAAATTGTTAACTTCAGCCAGCAGACGGACCTTCCGCTCGAGCTTGGTCTCTTGATCGACACCAGCGGTTCCGTCCACAGCCGGTTCCAGTTTGAGCAAGAGGCTGCAGTGGGATTTTTGCAACACACTATCCGGGCCCACTATGACCACGCATTTGTGGAAGGATTTAACACTCACGCGCGCATGGCCCAGGATTCCACCGACAATGTCACCCTGCTTGCGACGGGAATTGAGCATCTGGAAAACGGGGGCGGAACCGCTTTATACGACGCCATTTATAACGCATGCAAAGACCGGCTCATGAAGAGTGACTCTGACCGCCCCAAGCGGCGGGCGATCATCGTCGTCAGCGATGGCGAAGACAACCAGAGCGACCACACGCGGGCTCAGGCAATTGAAATGGCTCAGCGTGCGCAGGCCATCATTTATACGATTTCAACGGATGACAGTGGACTGATTCTGCGCGGCGACAAGAATCTGCAGCAACTGGCTGAAGCCACTGGCGGCCGCGCCTTTTTTCCTTTCAAAATGAAGGACATTAAGAGTTCGTTCTCCGCCATCGAAGACGAACTGCGCAGCCAATACGTTATTTCCTACCATCCCGCAGATTTCGACGCCGACGGCCATTTCCGCTCGATTGAAATTACCGCCTTGAAGAAAGACCTCCAGGTGCGCGCCCGCAAGGGTTATTTCGCACCGCGCCAGTAGCCGGCGCCTATTCTCGTCGGTGCTAGAATCTTTTCTGAGGCAGTTTTGTCTGAGTACCGCAAGTGTGGCTGCCTTCGGCGTTCTTCCAGTAGGGTGCAGTGCGCCTGTGTGAGAAATAAATCGAATATGCCGCGTTTTGCGATCACATTTTTGTTGCTTGTAACCTGCTTTTCCCTTCCAACACCGGCCCATGCCCAGAGGCAGGCTAACAAGCAGCCTAATAATAAGAAAACTTCGCACAAAGTCATCAAACCACCGGTCATCGATCATGGTGCCGTAGCGGCAATCCCCCAAGCACAACCCGAGCCCCCGCAGACTCCCGAGCACGGGCCCTCCTCGCCTCCGGAAGTCACTTTCAAGGGAGGGCAACTCACAATCACTGCGCGTAATTCGACTCTCGGCGATGTTTTAAATGCGGTGAAGCTGAAGACGGGGGCACAAGTGGAAATGCCGGCTGCTTCGAATGAACGCGTAGTGGGGCAATTCGGGCCCGGGGCGCCACGAGATGTAATGGTGCAACTGCTTAACGGATCGCACTTCGACTACGTCCTGATGGGCTCGCCGTCAGATCCAGGTGCCTTGAACAAGGTTGTACTGATGGCCCGGGCTAATGGGCCGGAGCCGGCGCCCAGGCCGCAAGCCCAGCCGGCGGAAACGGGCTCCCAGGCTGGTTTGCAGGTTATTCCGCAAGTTCAGACCGATCAACCGGAAGACAATGGCGGAGAAATGCCGCCCGAGATGCAGCAGCCGGAAGAGGAACAGCCTGAGCAGCCCGACCAGGCTGAACAGCCCGAGCAACCTGACCAGCCACCGCCTGGACAGAACGGGCCTGTCGTTAAGACTCCTGAGCAGCTATTGCGCGAACTTCAGCAGCAACAACAGCAGCAGCAAGGTGGGCAAACGCCTCCGCAAGAGCGGCAGTAGTAAATGCCGCCAAGAGATAAATATTGAAGTCAGGCGCAGCAGCGCTCAGTCGCCGCTGGCGTGGCTCTGGCTGTGCACCAGAACGAGTGCCGGACGCGGCTTCTGCGCGCGGTGGGCGAAGGCGTGAAGCAGGGCGAGAACGCTGGTGTAGGCGAGCGTGATTCCTAGCACTACCGATCCAGCAACAGTAAAAGTTACGACAAAGGCAACCAACAGACTTCCCACGTGCGGCCCACTTTCCCGCCGGTCTTTTTCTTGCAAAGCGGCTGGCAACCAGCGGATTGCTTTCCGGATAACCCCTCCATCGCATCTTGCGCTGGGCGAAGGGAAAGGTTTGTACGTCCGGTGCGCTCTACTCTACCCGCGTTGACGCTTGCCGCTGTTTACAAATAAGATACGTGAGTAAAGCCGCGCACACCTACTCTGAAACATTTCTGTGGCCCCGTCCACATTACCAAGGTGCAGTGCTCACTCGACCAATGGCCATCCGGGAAATCACAGTACGTGGCGCACGTCAGCATAACCTTAAAAATGTTGATGTTGTAATTCCGCGCAACACGCTGACCGTTATCACGGGATTGAGCGGCTCCGGTAAGTCGTCGCTTGCTTTCGATACCATCTATGCCGAAGGCCAGCGTAGATACGTGGAGACTCTGTCTGCCTATGCCCGGCAGTTCCTCGATCAAATGGAGCGTCCGGATGTGGACTCGATTGACGGGCTAAGCCCTTCCATTTCCATCGAGCAGAAAACGACCAGCCGTAGCCCGCGCTCAACGGTGGGGACGATCACTGAAATCTATGACTACCTACGGCTGCTGTATGCATCGATCGGGGTGCCGCATTGCCCGAAATGCGGGCGGGCGATTTCGCGGCAGACCGCGTCACAAATCGTGCAGCGCGTGATGGCGCTCAAACCCGAAGACCGCGTGATGGTGCTGGCGCCGATCGTTCGCGGGCGCAAGGGCGAGTTCAAACAGGAGATTGAAAAGCTTGCCCAGCATGGCTTCACGCGCGCCCGTATTGACGGCGAACTGGTCAATTTCGAGGACGAGATCGCGCTCGACAAGCGCAAGAATCATACGATTGAAGTTGTGGTTGACCGGCTGCTGGTGAAGCCCGGCATCGAACAGCGTCTGGAAATGTCTGTGGGCCTGGCCATGAAGCTGGCGGGAGGCCTGGTGCAGGTCGCTATCGTCGGCGGAGACGAGCAACTTTATTCCGAGCGCCTGGCCTGCCCGGATTGCGGCATTGACGTTCCCAAGCTCGAGCCACGGTCGTTTTCGTTCAATAGCACGTACGGTGCCTGCCCGGAATGCCACGGCCTCGGCAGCACTTATGATTTCGATCCCGCCAAGGTCATCAACGACTGGTCAAAGCCCCTGCTCGAAGGGGCACTGGGACCGGGCTCAGCTTCGCAGAATTTAATCAATCAGATCAAGATCGTCGCCGCCGCGTACAGCATTGACCTTAAGACGCCTTTCGAGAAACTCCCGGAAAAAATTCAGAATTTGTTTTTCTATGGCGAGCCGGAGACGCGCGGCAGAACAGGCTTTCTCGGTATTTTCGGATATCTCAAAAGCGCACTGGATGAATCGAGCTCTGAAGGTTACAGCGACTGGCTGATGGAGCACATGTCGGCGAGCGACTGTCCGGTGTGCCATGGCAAGCGCCTGCGGCCGGAAAGTCTGGCTGTGCTGGTGGAGGGCATGTCCATCGCGGATTTCACTGCCATGCCGGTTTCGCGCGCTCTGGAAAAAGCAAAGGCGATCACCCTCACCGGCCGCGACGAACAGATCGCCGGCCGCATCATGCACGAGATTGTCGAGCGGCTGCAGTTTCTTAACGCCGTCGGGCTGGGCTACATTTCGCTCGACCGCTCCGCCGCGACGCTCTCCGGGGGCGAAGGTCAGCGCATCCGCCTGGCAACGCAGATCGGGTCGAAGCTGCGCGGAGTTCTCTATGTGCTGGATGAGCCGTCGATTGGTCTGCATCATCGGGACAATGGCAGACTGTTGAACGCGCTGGAAGAATTGCGCGACCTCGGCAACACCGTACTCGTGGTGGAGCATGACGAGGAAACCATCCGGCGCGCCGATTATGTGGTTGACCTGGGGCCGGGCGCCGGGCGTCATGGCGGCGATGTCGTGGCGCACGGAAGCCCGGAGCAGATCATGAAAACGCCGGAATCGCTCACCGGCGCTTACATGGCCGGTAAGGCGCACATTGAGATGCGTGCTGAACGGCGAGGCGTGAATGGGAATGCAATTACTGTGCTCGGCGCGCGGGAAAATAATCTTAAAAACGTGGACGCAACCTTCCCGCTCGGGCTGATCAATGTGGTCACCGGAGTTTCAGGATCGGGAAAATCCACGCTCGTGAATGACATTTTGTATCGCGCACTGGCCAAAGCCCTTTACCGTTCGCGCGAGCATGCGGGCGAGCACAAGGCGATCAGCGGCGCTGAGAACATAGACAAGGTCATCCGTATCGACCAGTCACCGATCGGGCGAACTCCGCGGTCGAATCCAGCCACCTATACCCAGGTTTTCACCCATATTCGCGATCTCTATGCCATGCTGCCGGAGGCCCGCGAGCGCGGCTACAAGCCCGGGCGCTTTTCGTTCAACGTAAGCGGTGGACGCTGTGAGGCGTGCCAGGGCGAAGGGCAGCGTCGCATTGAGATGAATTTCCTGCCTGACGTTTACGTCGTCTGTGAAGTTTGCGGCGGACGCCGCTACAATCAAGAGACTCTGGCGGTGAAATACAAAGGTCTTTCGATCGCCGATCTGCTGGAAATGCCGGTCTCAGAGGCCCTGCCGGTGCTGGAGAACATCCCTCAGGTCCGGCAAAGATTGCAAACCCTGGTTGATGTCGGGCTAGGCTACCTGCATCTTGGCCAATCCTCCGTCACCTTGTCGGGCGGCGAGGCCCAGCGCATCAAACTGGCGCGCGAACTGAGCAAACGCCAGACCGGACGAACGCTCTACCTCCTCGATGAACCGACGACCGGCCTTCACTTCGATGATGTCCGAAAGTTGCTCGACGTGCTGCATCGGCTGACCGATCTTGGCAACACCATTATCATCATCGAGCACAACCTTGATGTGATTCGCAATGCCGACTGGATTCTTGATCTAGGGCCGGAGGGCGGCGAGGATGGTGGGCGCATCGTTGCTCAGGGCACGCCTGAGCAGGTCGCCAGGAATAAGAAATCCTACACTGGGCAGGCGTTGGCCGAGTATTTTTCAGCGCGGGGAGACGCAAGGCTCGAGTCGGTGTCTTAAACTG
>DATJHT010000060.1:0-19846 GCA_035493765.1 Terriglobales bacterium | reverse complement strand
AGTGCGCTGATGTGGCTGATGTAAAGCTTGCCGTTCAAATGATCGGTTTCATGCAGGAAGGCGCGTGCCAGCAGGTCTTCTCCGGTCTGCTCGTACCACTTGCCATTCACATCTTGGGCACGGACGATCACGATTTTCGGGCGCGTCACCGATTCGCGGAATTCCGGGATGCTGAGGCAGCCTTCGCTCTGTGTCTGCTTGCCTTCCTTGTGAATAATCTCGGGATTTGCCAGCACCAGTTTGGCGGCGGGATCTTCTTTGAAACTCACATCGATTACTGCCAGCCGCTTCGAGATCCCGATCTGCGGGGCCGCCAGGCCCACACCCTTGGCTTCGTACATTGACTCAAACATGTCCTCGACCAGTTTTTTCAGATCGGTCCCAAATTCGGTGACCGGCGCAGCAGGCTTTTCGAGGACAGGGTTTCCAAACTTTACGATGGGATAGATCATGAAGTTCGTTGGCAAATCAGTTTCGGCTTTCAAGTTCTCTGTTTCGAAAAGTCTCGGGATTCTCTGAAAAATTGGAACTCGAAACCTGATACTCGAAACTAGTAGTTTTTCAGCTGCTCCAAATATCCCTTAAAATTTCGGCATGTCTCGGTCATCGAGTCGCCGCCGAATTTTTCCAGCGCGCATTTCGCCAGGGTGAGAGCGACCATGGCTTCTCCCGCAACTCCGGCCGCCGGCACCACGCATACATCGGAGCGTTCATATGCAGCCTTGACCGGTTCGCGCGTCGCGAAGTCCACCGATTGTAACGGACGCCGCAAGGTGGAAATCGGCTTCAAATATCCTCGCACCCGAATTTCCTGTCCATTTGAGACGCCGCCCTCGATTCCCCCGGCGTTATTGCGACTGCGCGAAAACTTTGTAGGACCTGAGGTCCCCTCATATCCTATTTCGTCGTGCACCTTCGAACCTGGACTGTAGGCCGCTGTCACTCCCGCCCCAATTTCTACCGCCTTCACCGCTTGCAGCGACATGACCGCACCTGCGAGTTGCGCGTCCAGCCGCTCGTCCCATTGAACGTACGTGCCCACACCCGGTGGAACGCCGTGCGCGACAACTTCAAAAACTCCGCCAACCGAGTCCCCGGTGCGCAGGACTTTGTCCACTTCTTCCTTCATCTTGAGTTCGAACCCGGGATCGGCGCAATTCAGAAGCACTTCTTCACGGGCGCAAGTCTCCTGAATTTTCGCCCAGGGCATCTCCTCTTCCAGTTGTGCAGCGCCCACTGCAATCACGTGACTCAGAACTTCAATGCGTAGCTCCCGCAAGAACAACTTGGCCAGCGCGCCAATCGCCACTCGTGCAGCCGACTCTCGCGCCGACGCCCGCTCCAAAACATATCTTGCTTCCGGAAAGTTGTACTTTAGCGCGCCAGCAAGATCGGCATGCCCGGGCCGCGGAGACGCTACCCGTTTGTGCAACTCTGGATTGCCGTTTTCAACCGGAAGCTGCTCCTGCCAATTTTTCCAGTCCCTGTTCTCGACAAGCACCGAAATGGGTGACGCAATGGTTTTTCCGTGCCGCACGCCGGACAAAATTCGCGCTGCGTCCCGCTCGATCTTCATCCGCCCGCCGCGCCCGTAACCCTGCTGTCGCCGCCAAAGTTCGTGATTCACGAACTCGAGCGAGATACTCAATCCGGCGGGCAAACCAGACAAAAAGGCAACGAGTGCCTCTCCGTGCGATTCTCCAGAAGTGAAGTATTTGAGCACTTTACAGGATTGTAGCCGATAAACCGGGCAAACCCGGAACTCCGGCGCTCATCAAACACGCAGCGCTGATGTGTGTAATGTGGTCGCTGCAACGCGCAAAGGTCGCTATCTGCGCGCTGCAGCAGTGTATGGTGATCATTGAGGTGAGGAGTGTCGTCCAAAACAGCGGCTAAGTCGCATCCGGCTGATCAGTCTGAGGTTTCGGATCTTTCGCGGCAGTTGCTGCAGGCTCAGGAAGAAGAGCGCCGAAGAATCACGCGAGAATTGCATGACGAAACCGGTCAAGCGCTGATGGTGCTGCGCTTTCAACTGGAAATGCTGGCAGGCGAATCCATCGACGATGGCCAGAAATCGCGAATTCAGGAGTCGTTGGTGTTGCTGGACCGCACTATCGATGGCCTGCGAAGAACAATTGCGCGCTTATCCCCTCGTGTGCTGGAGGAACTGGGTTTAGTGGTCGCGATTCGCAAGCAGCTGCAACTTCTGGCAAGGCACACCGCCATGCGCACACATCAGGAACTGCCGGATGATGTCGGAGACCTGGATCCTGATGTCCAAGTAGCGGTTTATCGCTCAGTGCAGGAGGCTCTGCATAATGTTGCCAAGCACTCGCGGGCGCGCAACGCGAAGGTGAAGCTCACATTTTCCGGTGGAAAATTGTTGCTTGAAATTGAGGATGACGGCGTCGGTTTCTCCACCCGTAATGCCGCGGACCGCGGATTCGGGCTCAAGGGCATGCGCGAACGCGCTTCTGCTCTGGGCGGATCCATGAAAATTCGGTCGCATCCAGGGGAGGGAACTCGAATCCGAATTGCTTTTCAGATTGAGGAGCAAGGAAGTCGATCAGGAAGCGATAAACCCCTCAGACGTGCTTCAGCCGCGTGAATCAGGGATACACAATCATGGCCATTCGATGTCTGATTGTTGACGACCACACGTTGTTCCGTGAAGGGCTGCGCCGCTTGCTTGAAAGCGAGGCGGGCATCGAGGTTGTCGGCGAGGCCCGCGACGCTTCGGAGGCGATTGAACGCGCCCATTTCCTGAAACCCGATGTCATTCTGATGGATATCGGAATGCCGGGACTTTCCAGCTTTGAGGCCTCGCGACGCATCACGCGGGAACTACCGGGCCGGCGTGTGATCTTTCTCACCATGTATGAGGACGAAGAGTATCTCTTGCAGTGCCTGGATGCTGGCGCCTCCGGCTACATTCTGAAGGACGCGCCCGCGCCGCGATTGATCGGCGCCGTGCGCGACGTGAGTGCGGGAAGGAAGTATCTCAGCCCGCAGGTTCTGGGAAAGCTGGTGGACGACTTTCGCTCGCGCTCAACCTCAGGCGTGGCTCGCGGATCAACTCTCACACCGCGTGAGCGCGAAGTAATCAAGATGTTGGCGGAGGGAAATTCAGTGCGCCAGATTGCGGGAATTCTGGGCCTGAGCGTGAAGACGGTCGAAGCCCATAAGTTTAATCTCATGCGCAAGCTGAACATCCACAACAAAGCCCAGCTGGTGACATACGCCATCCAGAAAAAGATCGTGAAAATGCCCGCGGGGGCGTGAGGATCACCTCGCGCCATTCGGGTATACCAATATTTTGCTGGCCTCACCGGTTTTTAATCGTTCCATCGCATTGGAAAAATCCTTCATCGCGATTCTGTCGGTAATTACTGGATGCAAATCGAGCTTTCCCGCCTTCAGAAGCGCCGTCATCTGATACCAGGTTTGATACATTCGGCGGCCATTGATGCCCTGAACTGTGATGCCTTTGAAAATAATGTCTTCGGAGAAATTCAGCGAAATCGGCTTCGATGTGAGCCCGAGAAGCGAAATCCGTCCGCCGCGCCGCACAACGTCAAACGCCGTCCGAATTGACTGAGGGTGGCCTGCCATTTCCAGCACCACGTCGACGCCCAAGCCGCTGGTGTGCTCTAAAATTTCTTTCTGTACATTCTGCGATGAAGGATCGAGCACCACGTCGGCTTTCATCTGCGACGCAATCTTGCGTCGGTGCTCGTTTACCTCGATAGCGAAAACTTGGGCCGCACCCACCGCCCTTGCTACCGCAATCGAGAACAGTCCGATCGGCCCGCAGCCGGTGACGGCGACGGTTTTGGCCGCTATCTCACCCGCGAGCACTGAATGCACAGCATTTCCCAACGGATCGAGGATACTGGCGTAATCCAGTGGAATAGCGGGATCGAGCTTCCAGATATTGGATTCGGGAATGACGACGTATTCGGCAAAGGCTCCGTCTGAATCGACTCCGATGATGCGGACGTTCTGACAGATGTGCGCCTCCCCGGTTCGGCATTGCAGGCACTTGCCGCAGGCCACGTGCATCTCAGCAGAGACAAAGTCACCTTCCTTGACGCTTGTCACCTCGTCGCCATAGGCCACGACTTCGCCGCAAAATTCGTGACCGGGAATCAGGGGAGGGTGGATACGGCGCTGGGCCCAGCGGTCCCACTCGTAAATATGCAGATCGGTGCCGCAGATGGAGGCGACTTTGACTTTGACGAGAACGTCTGAACGGCCAAACTCCGGAACTTTAACTTCGCGGACCTCGGCGCCGGGGGCTGGGACTGCTTTCATTACGGCCTGCATCGTTTTTGGCATCCCGACTCCCGGAACAAAACTCAAAATTCTAGCACTCCGTAATGAGATGCGTTTGCTTTGCGAAGTAATGAGAAATGCACAAGCAAGGATTTAGACGTCAGAGGATGGCGAATGCGGTTTTTTGCTTGGGTGCTCTACCTGTTCTCGACAGCGCAGCCGTGCGGCATTCTTACTCCGCGATTGAACTTCCGGTTCCCAGAAGCTAACTCCTTTAGAATGCAAGAATTTTGTTGACAACAGCGTTAAGACACCGCAATATCTTGAGTCAGAGATGTTGCCGACACAAAATGTCGGTATCCATCTGCAGTATGGGACCCTGTGTAGCGATGTTCGAGAGGAAAAATCGTCCAGGAGGGAAAATCGATGCCAGCGAAGAAAAAGGCTGCCAAAAAGAAAAAGCACTAACAAGTGATGGCGAGACAGAATCTCGCTAAGGTTTTTGCAAGGCCTCTCGAAGAGTCTCTCTCGAGAGGTTTTTTATTTGTGCGCTATTGTTCCGCGTGCGGTATCGTGCTAAAAACGCAGTTATAGCAAGACTCTTCTCGCCAGGATCCAAATGATCAATCAGTCAAAGCCGAAATCGAAACTTGCACTGAAGAATGAAATCATCATTCCGGAAAAACTTTATTTTCGGATTGGCGAAGTTTCTACTCTATGCAAGCTGCCAGCATACGTTTTGCGTTTCTGGGAAACAGAGTTTACCCAACTGAAGCCGGTCAAGAGCAGCACCGGGCAACGCATGTACCGGCGCAAGGACGTCGAGACACTCATTCGCATCAAGACGTTGCTGTACGAAGAAGGTTTCACCATCGCCGGTGCGCGACAACAGTTACGAATGGAAGCGATGAATGCCAAAAATCAGGCGCCGTTGCCCTTTCCTGCCCATTCGACCGCTGATCTTCGCCGGATACGGCATGGGCTTGAGGAAATACTCACCATGCTGTCCCCGCGATAAGAGTTCGTCTACTGAATTTTAAAGCCGAGGCCCGTTCTTTGCGAACTGCGCACTTGCGGTTTAAGGGTCTTGCGCAATTCCTGATGGGCTGAGCGCTCGCAATGCCGCCACCGATTGCCCCATATCCCGCTCCTGAAATAAACGAATTCCCGCAATGCCTGCCGCTCCTGCTCGTACGCACATCGGAGCATTTTCTGGGGTGACACCTCCCAGCGCGAATACCGGAATTCTGTACCCGCAGGCAGAACGCAGTTGATCGATGCCGGCGGGTTCTCCGAAAGTGTTTCTCTTTTCAAAGACCGGACCAAAGACTGCGAACTCCGCGCCGCCCTGGACGGCGCGAGCGACCTCATGTTCGGTATGGCAAGACAAGCCAATCACCGGCTTTTGTTTCGCGCCCGCTGTGCTCCAGACCTGATGCACGTCTTCGGCGGAAATATCGGCAGAACGCAGGTGTACTCCATCTGCTCCAACGGCAAGCGCAACGTCAGTGCGGGAGTTGATCAAAAGCCTGGTATTGGAAGAGGATGCGGCGATCGTTTCCACCGCCTCGTGGGCCAGTTTTTCCAGTTCCTGTGCAGGCAGATCTTTCTCGCGTAGCTGAATGAAGTCCACTCCCAGGCGCGCCGCTTCTCCGATTTTTCGCAACAGTTCCCTGCAGCGGAGCACTTCTGTCCCCGCAAATTGTTTGCGATCGGTGATGTAGTAGAGAAGCACAGGAGCAGTGGGAGGTGATCAGTTGCCAGTAGGCCGTAAACTCGCCACAAAAAATATCTTCGCTAAGCAGTCGAATTGCCGACCACTCACCACCGACAACCGCTTCTACGGATTCGTTTTCGCGATCTCGGGCATGGTTTCCCCCGATCTCCGTGGCCGGTCCGCTCCAAGGTGGAACTCGGTGAGCCCCTGCTTGAGATATTCGAAACCTTCCTCAGGCGTGTCCACCATTTTAAACAGCTCCAGATCGGAGGCTGCTATCGCGCCGGCATCGATCATGGCCTGAAAATTGATGAGTTGGTCCCAATACTTGCGGCCATAGATCACCACCAAAATTTTCTTCGCCAGTTTCTGCGTCTGTGCCAGGGTGAGAATCTCGAATAATTCATCCATAGTTCCAAAACCGCCCGGAAAGATCACCAGCGCTTTGGCTAGGTAGGCAAACCAGAACTTGCGCATAAAAAAATAATGGAAGTCGAAGTTGAGCGACGGCGTGATGTACGGATTCGGGTATTGCTCGAACGGCAGGCGAATATTCAATCCAATGGTTTTTGCGCCAGCCTCGCGCGCCCCGCGGTTGGCGGCTTCCATAATACCCGGCCCGCCGCCGGTGGTCACCACAAAACGTTTGCGCCTCGCGGGAATATGACCGGCCCACTCGCTCAGCAAAAACGCCATCCGGCGTGCGTCTTCGTAATAGCGTGCCATGTCGATTGCAGCCTCCGCAGTCTTGACTGCGGCGTCATCCGCAGGAGAAGCGCTCTGCCGCGCACTATTCGCTTCTTCGGAGCTCAAAAAACGCGCCGAGCCGAAAAACACCACAGTGTCCTGGATTTGCTCACGGCGGAAACGCGCCAGCGGCTCCGCATATTCAGACATGATGCGTAGTATTCGTCCGTCAGGACTATTGAGGAATTGCTGGTTTTCGTACGCCAGGGGAGCGCTCTTCTCGTGCGTCGTGCTCATTGTGTCCTTATGCGTTTAGTAATCCGGAATAGATGCCGATCGCTAGCTATTATTCATGATAATGAATGGCTTCCCAGAATCCGAGCCACAGATCAAGCAGGCCCAATCCGCTGGCCAGGCCGCGCACGAAGCCATTGGTGACGAATGTACGCAGCTCAGGCGAGCTTAGCAGCAATGGATTATCAGTCCACTTGGGCGTCCATGGCAGGATGACCAGGAGCACGCCGAACGTGGCGTAAGTGGTCACTAATAACAGCGCGCGCAACCGCCAGAGCCAGATCTTCCACTTTGAGCCCTCGGCTTTGTCCGCGATGCCCGCGCTCGGCGGCGAATCGTGAGGAGCAAGACTAGGCAACTGCGGGTCGTCAGAAAGCGACGGGACAGTGTTTGGATCGGCGGTCAGGCAGCGCTCCACAATGGCAGGCTGCAAACACAGCCGGCAGGATTCAACCCCATCAGGATATTTTACGTCCTCAGGGCCTTGATCCGCTCCGCCACATCCCGATAATCGATGTTGTTGCCGTAAACTTCGAGGAAATTGCTGAGTGCGGCCGGGCGGTTTCCTGCGTTTTCGAAGGACGACCCAAGTTCATAGTGCAGTGCAGTGCGTGTTTCGGCGTCCAGGTTCGGAAGCGTGAGCGCCCGCTCATACCACCGCACCGCCGCTTCAGGAACTCCTTTATCGAGGAAGCATTGCGCCAGCCAGGTATAGGTTTGCATCAGTTGTGAAAAGGCGTGACCGCGTTCGGTGAACTGGCAAACTTTCTGGAATTCCCCGATGGCCTCATCCAGCAGGCCCATTTCGCGGAACGCTACGCCGAGGTTGTAATGAGTCTCCGGATCCTCATCCGCGCTGGTACCGCCTTCTTCCAATTCCTGTTTGAGTTCTCCGAACATGTCGGCAAGATCAACCCCGGGAGTCGATTCGATCTTCGGCAACGCCCCAGGTACGTTGGCGTTCGCGTGGTGCGTTTCGAACTCCGCGCGTTGCGGCGCGCTCGGGGGAGCCAATGGCACCGTGGGCGCCGGTACAGAGGCGGCTGCACCTGATGCCGAGGCAGCCGCTGCCATGGTTATGGGAGCTGGCGTAGCTTCAACGTGAACCGATTCCGGCGTACTTGATTCGGGCGTGACTTCAACCGATACAGGCGGAGCCTCCGGCAAAAAGTCGCTGCCGAGAGAGGCTTCCAGATCGGAAACGAAGTCATCCAATGTTCCAGAGCGGAATTCATGCCCCGCATCGCCGGCGAGTTCGGCACCCGGTTCGGCGATTGCCGATTCAATCGGCATTTCAGCCGACGGTGCAAGAAAATTATTCCCCAGGGACGCTTCGATCTCTGAAACCATCTCCTGCAACACAGGAGGCTGTTGCGGCCAGGGCTGCTGTTCATGCACGGGCGTAGTTGTTTGATCAGCGACTTCGACGGGCTGGGATTCCTCGACCGAAACCTCCAATTCCTGTTGCTGTACGCTCTGCTTGGCGGAATCCACTCCCAAACGCAATACTGCCAGTTCGGGCGATCCGGGAGCAGTGGCCTCAAGCCTGCTTAATACCTGTTCAGCCTGCTCGGTCATGCCCTGGCCAAGGTAAAAACGAACTTCCTCCATAGCCTCGCCAAGATCGGCATTTCCGGCCGCTGCGGGCAATACTTCGTTCTGCTCCGTGAACTGTTGTGGTGGGGCAATCTCCGGTGCAGCCATTTCCACGGGAGCTTTGTGCTGCTGAGGAACTTCGACCGTCAAGTCCTGTTCCCACTCATTGGAAAGGTCGATCTCACCGGTTCCCTGCGGTTCGGTCGCCGCCGAAAAGTCAGCGGCCTCCTGCGTTGTCGTTTCCGGAGCAGAAGATAGATTTGCGGCCTGCACGGGCGGTGCCGGTGCCGGTGCCGGTGTCGGTGTCGGTGCATGGAAGAACAGTCCACTTCGCCCGCCAGATTTCTGCACCGGGACGGAGGGCTTTGTTTGCTCCGCTACTGCGGGTGCAGGTGGCACATTCACTGCGTCCTGAATCGGATCAGCAGCCTGTAGGGCAGCGATTTCGAATTCTGAGGACGCCGCCGGCGCGGGAGAGACTTCGAGAGTTGCGGTTTCTGGAGGAAGTTTCTGTTCTACCGCTGCGCCGCCCACCGCGGTTCCCCTGCTGCGCTCTTCATACTTGGCGGCCAGATCTCCGTAACGAGAAGACTCCTCTGAGTATCCACCATCGTGATACACGCTCTGCAGCGTGCGGCAGCAGACGCCAGCTTCGGCAAACCTTCCAGCACGCGTATGCAGCGCCACAAGTTTCTGGTTCAGACGCAGATCGCGCGGTGCCTTCGCTAACGCGGAGAGCAGAGGCGCCAGTGCTTTGGCAGGCATGTTGTACGAGATAAACAGTTCGGCGTCGGTCATGGCAGACCGCACCGCCAGCGCAATTTCGTCGTCGTAACGTTGATCAATGAAGGGCGCTGTGGCTTCGAGTTCGTCCACCAGGACCGCGCCCTCTTCAGCGGTGATCAGATGCGGAGTGCTCGAAGTACCCTGCTTTTCGAGTACCTGCTGATAATTACGTGCATGCATCTGGTTCGCCGGCTCCAGTTGCATGAGCTTGAGGTAGTAATCGCGAGCTTTTTCGAGATCATCCGACTGTACGTAAGCGTGCGCCAGCAGTTCGTAAATTTCGGTTACGTGGGTGTTCTCGCCGGCCTTTTGCTGCAAAGCCAGCACACCCTCCAGCGCTTCAGTATCGTCTTTTACATGACCGATGATCGGGCGCAACGCTTGGATCAGCTTGGCTGGATCATTCCTTAACAAGCGGTCCGCATGGTGTTCGTAAACTTGCAGCGCTTCACGGTATTGTTGCGCTCCGGTCAGAGCATCCGCGTATTCAATGACTGCGGCCCCGTCGTCGTGCACATTGGCGAGCTTCGTTGCCAGCGTGCCAGCTTCCTCGAAGTTCTTCGCACGAAGGTACGCCTGAAAAAGCGCCCGCAGTCCCTCCGGATTGCTGTCCAGATCGGAGATTTGCTTCAGAGCTTCGATTGCAGCCTTGGCGTCACCTGCGTCAAGCGCAGCTTTTCCTCGAAGCAAAAGAGCATAGCTGCTTCCCGGCTCCAGCCTGAGCATGCGTTGTAGAATCTCGTCTGCTGCTGCAAGCTGTCCTTTGGATCTGAGGGTTTCAGCGGCAGCCGTAAGTATTTGCCACGCTTCCGGCTTCTTGCCTAGTCGAATGTAAACTTCCGCCAGTTTCGTGCGCATGGCGACATTCTCAGGGTCCATCTCCAGCGTCTTCTCAAAAATCTTGACCGCCTGGTCAAGCTGGTTGGTCTTTAGAAATTCTTCCGCCACTTGCAAATACTGGGCGCGCGCATCATTGAACAGGCCCTGCTGAGTGTAGAGCTCTGCCAGACGCAGCACACATTCCATCGAAGCTTTGAGCTTGCTGAGCTTCTTGTACATGGCGATGGCCTTCACCGTAAAGCCTTGTGAAGCGTATGCGTCGCCAACGCTCTTGAAGCACTCCGCAGCTTTGTCAGTCTCTCCGAGACGGGAGTGCAAATCGCCGACCGTGTTCAATACGGTCAGGTCCTTGGCATCGTGCTTTAGAATTTTCTCGTATTCGGAGATGGCATTCTGTAGCTTGCCCTGCTGGACGAACTTCTCCGCAGCGCTGAGTACTTTCTGCTTGTTGAAACCGAAACCAAATGCCATAAGATTGCGGACTCCAGCTCCGTGCTTCTCCCGTTCTTACCGGGATAACGAATGACCACCCTGGCGCCGATACCAGAAGCAATCCTGATATGGCCGTTTGGACATGGTCATTCTACGGCTGGACAGCCAGAATCGTATGGTTACCAAGGGTTACCGGAAGGGACTGTACAAGTGGGTAAAAGATTGACCTTAGGAGCTCTGAAGATAGAGCCGCTATTGCTTCGACTTTTTGAATCCAGAATTGTTAGAAGGCCAGCTGCCAGGAGCGAGCAATGTCCATCCACGGAATGATTTACGCTTGAACCGTGCTATACACCAGCATCGCCGACTACTTGGCGGAATTTGAACGTCTCGGGCAGCAAACGGCTTATGCGGAGCACATTGGCTACCGCACAGTTTCTCAGACATATCGTCAGGTCGCACAAACAGCCTACCGTTTTGCACGTGAATTGAACGCCCGCGGAATTCGCAAAGGCGATCGCGTCCTGCTCTGGGGGCCGAACTCGGCGGCATGGGTGAGCGTCTTCTTCGCCTGCGCCAGCCGCGGGGTCATCGTCGTTCCGATTGACGACGCCAGCTCGTCCGACTTTGCACTGCGGGTTTTCAGTCAGGTTTCTGCCCGATTGCTGGTCTGTTCCCGCGAGCACGCTCATCCGAGCCTGCCCATGCTCTTGTTTGAAGAATTAGGGGGCCTCGTCAGCCGGCATTCCTCTGCGCCACTCTCAGCGGAAAAGGTGAGCACAGACGATGCACTTGAGATCGTCTTCACCTCCGGCACTACTGCCGAGCCCAAAGGAGTCGTTATCTCACATGGCAATGTGCTCTCGAATGTGGCCCCGCTCGAAAAGCAGATAATTCCGTATCTCAAGTATGAACGACTGGTTCACCCCATTCGCTTCCTGAATCTACTTCCTTTAAGTCATGTGTTCGGCCAGTTCCTCGGCATGTATCTTCCTCCTATCTTGAAAGGGACGGTGTTTTTTCAAAACAGTCTGAAGCCGGCTGAAGTCCTCGCCACCATACGTCGCGAGCGCATATCCGTGTTGGTCTCTGTCCCACGCGTGCTTCAGTCGCTCAAATCCAAAGTAGAACGCGATCTCGAAGATGCCGGCGAGTTAGCAAAATTCCAAAACAGGTTTCGCGAAGCTGAAGGGAAGCATTTCCTGCGCCGCTGGTGGATCTTCCGCCGAATACATCGCCAATTCGGCTGGAAGTTCTGGGCCTTTATCTCTGGAGGCGCTGCCCTCGACCGGGAAACGGAGGAATTCTGGCGGAGACTGGGATTTGCCGTCATCCAGGGCTACGGCCTTACCGAGACGACTTCGCTCATCAGCGTTAACCATCCCTTCAAGGTCGGGAAAGGGTCGATTGGGAAAGTTCTTGCCGGCCGAGAAGTCAAACTTGCCGCCGACGGCGAGATTCTGGTGCGTGGGGGCGGGGTTGCCTCAGGATATTGGATCGCGGGAGAACTCCGTCGGGTTGCCGCCGAAGAAGGTTGGTACCGCACCGGCGACATCGGTGAACTTGACTCCGAAGGCAATCTATTCTTCAAAGGTCGCAAGAAGGATGTCATCGTCACACCCGCGGGCATGAATATTTATCCCGAGGACCTTGAAGCGGCGGTCCGATTTCAGCCGGAAGTGAAGGATTGTGTGGTGGTGCCTTTGGCCGTTGGTGGAAATGCGGAAGCCTGCGCTGTCATGATTCTCAAAAACGAGGACTCCGATGCGGCTGCAATTGTGGATCGTGCGAACCGGCAGCTTGCTGAGTACCAGCGCATTCGGAGATGGCTAACTTGGCCGGACGAAGATTTTCCTCGGACCTCCACACAAAAGCCCCGCCGTGCAGAGATTGCTGCGGCCGCTCAAAGAATGCTGGCGAAAGATTCGGCTGCGACTGCCCCGGGCAGCGGCCTTGCAGAATTGATCTCGCGGATTACGGGTAGAACTCTACAAAACTATTCGAACTCTGCGCGTCTTGAATCCGATCTCAGTATGAGCTCACTTGACCGAGTTGAGCTGATCAGTGCCATCGAAGATCGCTATCAGGTTGACTTGGGGGAAAGTCGATTTTTGGCAGTAAACACTGTCGGGGACCTGGAGCGGTTGCTCAAGGGTGGCTCCACTAGGGGCTCGGTGTATCACTATCCAGTTTGGGTTCAGCGCTGGCCGGTCACGTGGCTCCGCTTTCTGGTCCATTATCTGTTGCTGCGGCCGTCGGTATTTGTCCTGGGCTGGCCGAAAATTCAGGGACGTGAGAATTTGCGGGGGGTGAACGGTCCGGTACTGGTTGCCTGCAATCACATCGGTGATGTCGATGTGGGATTCATTCTTACCGCGCTACCGGCTCGCATCCGGAATAAACTTGCCACTGCGGCTGGCGGTGAGGCCCTCGAAGCCTTACGCATGCCGCCTCCCGACCGAAATCTGTTCCTGCGGATATTCGATCGATTGGAGTGGTTCTTAGGCGTTGCGCTGCTCAATCTGTTTCCGCTTCCGCGCGAGGCTGGTTTCAGCAAGAGCTTCGCCTTTGCGGGCGAATCGGTCGATCGAGGCTACAGCATTCTGGTTTTTCCCGAGGGGCGCCACACCACCACCGGCAAGATGAACCCCTTCCGAAGCGGTGTCGGACTCTTAGTGAAAAACCTCAGAATTACAGTTGTCCCAATGCGGATCGACGGGTTATTCGAATTGAAACAAACAGGCAAAAGGATGGCCCGTCCGTACCGGATCAAAGTCAAAATCGGCGCACCTGTGAATTTCTCGCCAGAAATGCCAGCCGAGCAGATCGCAACCGAACTGCAAGCTATAGTCGCGGCATTGCAAACATCGCGTGAGCCGTAAGTTCCACAAGATAAACAGCTTATTCACAGCTTCTTATAAGAAAAATACAGAAAACCCCGTAGCTGCCGAAAGAAAAGAAAACGGGCTGATCTGGAGACTAGAGAGATCAGCCCGCAAATGCGACGAAGGAGCAGCGCCACGGAGTCTGCCCATACGCAAATCCCCGCGCCCTGAATTAAACCTAATGGTCTGATCGACGTGCGGTCAATTCCGCAAAAGTTGCAGATGTCACTACAACTTTCGTTGCAGTTTCAGCTCGTGCAATTCGGATGCGTAATGAACTCGCTATACATCTGCGTGATTGTCAAAAAAAGCCTTTGAGTCTTTAAGTTTTTGCGAAGATCACGAAAAAGGAAAGGCATGAGCAGAAGCCGATTCGGTCTATAATCGGCGCGATGCCGCCGGTCCCCTCAGTGCTGGATATCATCAGTCGGCGGTTTGCCATTCCTCGTGGGCGCAGCACTCTAATTGGCGTGGAGCGGGTGCTTGCTTCGGTTCGCACCGTTCTCGCGTTCAGTTCCCTGCTTCTTCTCTGGCTTAATCCGGGAGTGGCTTATCCGAGGGATGTTGCCGCAATCCTTGTCTACCTCTATCTGGCTCACGCGATTGGCCTGCTTGCAATCGTTTATCTGCGGGCCGAGATTTCACCGCGATTCTCCTTCCTGGTGCATTCGGGAGACATCTTGTGGGCGGCGGTGATCAGCCTTTTCGGCGGCGCAGCCGAGAACTGGTTCTTTCTGTATTTTATTTTCGCTCTTTTGGCCGCCGCGTTTCGTTGGGGGATGCGTGAAACTGCGATGACGACGGTTGCCGTAGTTGCAACCATGGCCCTCGATTCCATTGCCCGCGCCCGTGCTCCACTCGCTGCCCATCTCGGACATCCCTCGGTGGCTGGCTTCATCATGCGTTCCATCAACCTGGTGATCTTCTCCTTTCTTATCGGCTACATCGCCGAATCGGAAAAGCGTCGGGTCGCCGAAGCGTTGAGCATCTCCAGAATTTCAGCCACGGTGCGGATTGAGTCCGGGCTTAAGGGCACGGTACAGATCGTGATGCAGGAATTACTTGACTTGTTTGGCGGACGTGAACTTCTCGTCGTTACCCGCGAATCAGAGGCGCACCTGGTGATGCTCTGGCGTGCGGAAAAGCTGGCCACGACGGGCAATGTCGTCTTTACCTGGATGCAACTGGATGAATCCGAGCAGCAGGAATACCTGTGCGTGATGGGAGAAGATTCCGCTGGGGCAGCGTGGCACAACCGGAACACATCCAGCGATTTTACGCTGGATAAAAACGGAGTTCGGACACGCGGACACGACTGCCATTTGGCTCCAAAGTTCGTGAAGCAGCATCCCTTTAGACTCTTACTGGCATGTGCAATCTCCGCAGCTCCCGAAGTCTCTGCACGACTGCTGTTAGTAGATCCCACATTCGGAGGCCGCGCGGAGACCCAGTTGCGCTTTCTTCAAGATGTGGCCAATCTGGTGGCTCCATCGGTGTATAACGTCTATCTGCTGCGCCGACTCCGTTCGCGGGCCGCAGCCGTGGAGCGCGCGCGTGTGTCCCGCGAACTGCACGATGGCGTGGTCCAGTCCCTGCATGCAATTGCGTTTCGTCTCTATGCGCTCCGCACACGTGCCGCAGCTTCGTTGGAAGACCGGGAAACGGAGTTGCTGGAAGTTCAGCAATTGGTCCAGAACGAAGCCGCCAACGTGCGCAACTTGATCCACCAATTAGAGCCGCTCGATTTCGATCCGCGACATCTGGTCGATTTTCTCTCCGGAATGGTCACCCGTTATCGTCAGGACACCGGAATAGGCGCCCAGTTTGTCTGCGATACTCCGCAAGTGAACTTGCCGCCGGGCACCTGCCGTGAACTTGCGGGTATTGTGCGCGAGGCCCTCGCAAACGTGCGACGACACAGCGGAGCACAACATGTGCTGGTACGATTAGCGCGTCAGCAAGGCGGTTGGGTATTGACCATCGAGGATGATGGTCGCGGCTTCTCCTTCAGTGGACGTTTCACGCACGCGCAACTGGAGGAAGACCGCCGCGGGCCGCTGGTGATTAAACAACGGGTTCGCGCCATCGAAGGAGAGCTTACGATCATTTCCAAAGCCGGTCAGGGTGCGCGCCTGGAAATCAAGGTTCCCGATTTTGCTCGTGCCAGCATTGCCTGAAAAAAAATATGGTACCGAATCCAATCCGCATTGTTATTGCCGACGATCATGCTATCTTTCGGGACGGCCTGCGCCGTTTGCTCGCAACTCAGGAGGACTTCCATGTCCTCGCCGAAGCCTCCGATGGCAAAGAGGCGATTGCGCTGGCCAAGGACCTGCGACCTGACGTCTTATTGTTAGATCTCGCCATGCCGCGTGTGCCGGGTATGGAGGTCCTCCGTGAATTGGCGCACCAGCAGGCGGCGGTTCGTACGATCTTGCTGACCGCGGCCATTCAGCCGTTCGCGGTGACCAGCGCTTTACAATTAGGAGCGCGGGGCATCGTTCTCAAAGCATCTCCTCCGGAGATGCTTCTGAGCAGCATTCGTTCGGTATGCGAAGGGCAGTTCTGGGTTGGAAGCGAGCCAGTGGCGGCCTGGGCCCGATCCGGGCAGACTTCGACCAGCGGCTTCGGACTGACTTCCCGCGAAATCGAAATCATTTCTGCCATAAAAGAAGGCAGCAGCAACCGGGAAATCGCCAGCAAACTCGCCATTAGCGAAGAAACTGTCAAGCGCCACCTCAGCAACATTTATGGAAAACTAGGAGTTTCGAGTCGCCTTGAGCTCGCGGTGCTGGCTAGTGAGCAGCATTTAGGGATTGATTAGACAGCTGTCGTCTCTCGTCTATACAACAATTGAGTGCGTGCGTCCCCATTTGAGATTTGATGGCCACCACGCCTGAGTGTCAAGCTATTATGATTTCCCATGCGATTAATCCACATTGCTCTCATTCCACTCCTTTGTTTGGGCTGCGCCACAGCCGAGAAAAAACCCAAAGTCACGTTAGATGAGTTTTTTAATTCCGTCAGCGTCTCTTCACTCGAACTGTCTCCCGACGGCAACTCGGTGCTGATCGGTACAGAACGTGCCGACTGGGACCAGCAGATTTTCCGCAAAGACTTATGGCTGTACCGCACCAACGACAAGGCCCTTACTCAGTTGACGGAATCTGGTCACGATACCGATCCCAAGTGGTCGCCGGATGGACAATGGATCGCGTTCCTCTCCGACCGAAAATCGTCTGACGACAATTCGGACAGTGACGATGATGACAGCGGATCTGATAAGGAAGGGGTCGGTCAGCTTTACCTGATTCCCCCGTCCGGGGGGGAGGCTTTTGCAGTTACACAAGGGGCCGAAGAAGTCCACGCCTTCAGTTGGTCTGCTGATTCAAAAACTTTGTATTTCTCAACCCGAGATCCGTGGACAAAAGCTCAAAAGGACCAATACCGGGAGCAATGGAAGGATGTCGTTCAATACCGAGCGGCGGAACGCGGTGACACAATTTTCGCACTGGATATGTCCGCTGTCGCTTCGAACCATACCTCGTCCCTTTTAAAAAAACGGACTAAGGAAGAAAGGCAATCCGATACAACTCCCGGCACTCACGCTATCGCGACCTCGCCTTGGAGAATAAATGAACTTTTAACTTCGCCGGACGGAAACAAGCTTGCGCTGATGACCAACCCGATCAACAAACGCGAGGAAAAGTTCGATGACTATGAAATCTATGTGGTCAACTTATCGGGTGTAAATAAGGACGCGCACCCACCCGCCGCATCAGAACCGCGTAGGGTAACCCGCAATCATGCCGTCGAACAGAACCTATCCTGGGCCACAGACAGCGCCCACATTTTTTTCACTATCGAGGTTGGCGACGTGAGTGGCCCCTACCGCGATCTTCAACCCCATCTTTATTCAGTTGACGTGGAATCTGGCGCCGTTGAGCGGTGGGGAACCGAATTCACCGGGCCTGTCGATCACTACACCGTGGCAGCCGATGAAGTCCTCTCATCGGCGCGTACCGGCACCGAGGTGCAACTTTACTCCGCGTCAAAGGGCCCCCAACCCTTTCGCCGCATCAGCAACTGGCCGGGTAGTTACGAATTGATCTCCGCCGTCCAGCATTCTCCCCGCGTGGCATTCGTCTATTCGTCTTTGACTAAGCCGGCGGAAGTTTATTTAGCCGATAGCGCATCCGAACTCGATCACGCGCGCTCGATTACCTCGTTCAATGCGCTTTTCACTGAGCGCGATTTGCCGCAGGGGAAGCCATATCGCTGGACAGCCGATGACGGCACCAGTGTCGAAGGCATGTTGATCTACCCGCCCGGAAAATTCGAGGCTAAGAACCTGCCCATGTTCACGTTCATTCATGGGGGACCAGCCGATGCCGATGGCAACCACTTCGAAGCTGATTGGTATCAATGGGGCATTCTCGCGGCTACCAAGGGATGGCTGGTCTTCGAACCGAACTATCGCGGCTCCTCCGGTTACGGCGATAAGTTCCTGATGCAAATTGTGCCCCAGATCGTCTCCCGGCCGGGCAAGGACATTGTCGCAGGCGTGGACGCGCTGGTGAAAGACGGGATTGCCGATCCCGATCATCTCACCATCGGCGGCTACAGCTACGGCGGCTACATGACCAACTGGCTTATCACTCAAAGCACACGTTGGAAGGCCGCAGTTACGGGAGCGGGCGCGGTCGAGCACGTCGCCAACTGGGGCAACGATGACACCACTTTCGACGACGCGTACTTTCTCGGCGGACGCCCTTGGGAGGCCCCCCAGCGCTATCACGATGAAGCCGCCATTTTTCAGATCGAGAAGGTCCGCACGCCAACCCATATCGTCGCTGGCGCCGACGACATTCGCGTCGCGGTCCTCGAAGATTACTTGCTGGAACACGCTCTGTACTCGCTTGGTATCCCGAACAAGCTGCTGATATTTCCCGGCGAAGGTCACTCGCTCGCCAAGAATCCCTGGCACGGAAAAATTAAAGTCCGGGAAGAATTGAAATGGTTGCAGCAGTACGGAGGCATCCCAGCGGAAAATTAAGTCCGTAAATTCGGCCGGAATGTGAAACTCCGTGTTCGAATTCTGCGTCCAAAGCTGGGCTTGGATTAAAGAACTTCAAGCCGCTACTCTCAGAGGTATGAAATGCGATGGTCACCGGGTGGCTCCAGCGACGATGTCGAAGATCGCCGCGACAGTAGTGGCGGCGGAATAGGCGGAATTCACATCGGCCTCGGCGGTCTGGTGATAATCGGCATTCTCAGCCTCGTTTTCCATCGTAACCTTTTCACTTTGCTTCAGTCGGGTGCCAGTTCGTCAGAAGCACCCGTGAGTCAGTCTGATCCCGCGCGCGATCAAGCGGAAAAGCCGTTGGTTGATTTCGTGACATTCGTTCTGAACGACACCCAGAAAACCTGGAGCGGAATTCTATCCTCACAGGGTGTTCCGTACCGGCACGCCAAGCTGGTGCTGTTTCGAAACTCAATCGATTCCGCTTGCGGAATGGCGCAGTCGGCTTCAGGCCCTTTCTACTGCCCCGAAGACGAGAAAATCTATATCGATCTGGACTTTTACTCGGAACTAAAACAGCGTTTTGGGGCACCCGGTGAGTTCGCGGAAGCCTACGTGCTGGCGCACGAAATGGGACATCACATCCAGAAGCTTCTCGGGATCGAGGGCAAGGTGCGGCAGGCAGAAGAGTCTCACCCGCAGCTGGCCAATCAATATTCGCAGCGCCTCGAACTCCAGGCTGACTGTTTTGCGGGGATCTGGGGACACTCCACTGAGCAGCGGAACCTGCTTGAGGCCGGTGATGTCGAGTCAGCGATCCAGGCTGCCGCCGCTGTCGGCGATGATCGCTTGCAGAAAATGGAAACCGGTCACGTAACCCCGGAGAAGTTCACCCATGGAACTTCCGCTCAGCGCACGCAATGGTTCCATACAGGTTTCGAAGGCGGAAACGTTTCTGACTGCAACACCTTTAGATAGCAATCGGTGCCCATCGTGGCAGCTCGATTTGTCAATTGGGTATTGAAGCAGCGCTGCCCGGCCGAAACCATGCGGCGCTGCTCCTTTAGCGAGCTAGAAGTTGAACTTGAAGCCCAGTTGTATCTGGCGCGGCCCGATTGATGTGTACGAGATGGTTCCGAACTGACCATCACCGACATTGGTATTCGGTGTTCCGAATACCGGGTGATTGAAGGCATTCTGCGCCTCGACTCGGAACTCGAAGTTCATCTCCTCGCGTATCTGGAATTGTTTACCGATTGACAGATCGGACGTGACCGACCACGGTGAACGAACGCTGCCTATCGCGCGAGG
>DATJHT010000059.1:0-80201 GCA_035493765.1 Terriglobales bacterium | reverse complement strand
GCGCCGATTCCGGGAATCCAGATCTGGCCGCCGTGGGAATGCCCTGAAAGTTGAAGGTCAACCGGGCTGAGTGATGCGTCATCGGCAAAATCCGGTTCGTGCGCAAGCAGGATCGTCGTCTCTTTCTCTGAAATGTTTGCCAGAGTTGCGCTCATGTCGGGCCTTCCCCGCAGCAGATCGTCAATTCCGGCGAGCCACATCCGATCCCGTCCGCGCTCAATGGCAACCGACTGATTCCGCAGCACCGTAATATTCGCACTTTCAAGCGCCCGCACGACGTGGTCGGGGGACGCGATTGCGTCATGATTTCCAAGGATTGCATATTTGGGGGCTTGCAGTTCGTGCAGGAGAGCGGCACACGGTTCAACAGTCGCAGCCGCCGCACGCAGTGATGCTGGCCGCTCCAAAATCGGAACCGTCACAAAATCGCCAGTCAGTGCTATGAGGTCGGGACGAAGGTCGTTAACGACCGCAACCGATTTCCGGATAGGAATCGCCGAGAAATGTTCGTCGTAATGGAAGTCGCTCAACTGAACCAGACGAAAACCATCAAACGCTTCAGGAAGCCGGGCCAGCGGTATCTCGATTTCTACCAGATGCGGATGGTTCGATTGCACGAAACCGTCCGTGCCCAAGGTAGCAACACCGGCAGCGGCGGCTCCGGCAAGTAAGAATTTTCTGCGGCTGAGAATTGGCAAGAATGAGTAAGAATGAAAACTGCAACAATTTTACTGTAATCCTGCGTCAGCCGCGTTTCGCCTCTCCTTAGCTGGAGAATATATTCGCAAATACAACATGAAGAGCACGACTGCGACGTTCACCAGGAACACGGCGGCATGAATGAGAGACGGCCTGTGCGCCAGGAGCCTGATCTCAATCGGCAGATAAAGCGCTCCCGATATCAGCGCAATCCATTCCGCCCAGGGGCGGGCCCGCCAGAGACCGATTGCCTCGGCAAAACGCAGTCCGGAATATGCGCAAGCCAGCGCAATCACGTGCCATACAGTTATGTCGCTTAACTTGTCTGCGAGACTAAAGAGCAGTCGCGCGAATTGATGGTCGGGGCTGATATGGAGAAAATCAAGAAATGCTCCGGCTACGTCCGAGGGGTCAATCCAGTAGAGGCTTACCGCCGCCGCCAGAACTACAGCCCCCTTGGCGAATTCCAGCAAAGCCACGCTTCGCAGGGCTTGCAGGCGGGCGCGATGCTCTGTGCTGCCGGGAACCAGGCTGATTTTGCTTGAGAACATTAAGCGTTCTTCACGGAATCGCGAACACTGGCACGCAGTTCATCAACCACCTCCTGTGCAGCTTTGCGCGCGGCCGCTTGCTGGGTTACATCGAAGGAGATTGCCCCGACGCGCGCATGTCCCCCGCCGCCGTAGCGTTCACACACTTTAGCGAGGTTCACCAGCGGTGGCGAAGGTGCCCACGGATTTGAGCCTACCGACACTTTCACGCGGAAGCTGCTCTTGCTCAGGCCCACGCTGTAGATCGACTCGGGATGCAGATAATACGGCACAAATTTGTTATAGCCCTCCAGTTCGCGGTCGGTCACGTCAAAGAAAAGCGTTCCATCTTTGCATTCTGTGCGTTCGCGCAACAAGCCCATCGAATCCCGGTGTCGGGCCAGTAGCGGCGGCAACAAAGGCGCGACCAGTGGCGTGCTGACAACTTCGGCCAACGGCTTCGTAGCGAGCAAAGGGATCAGTTTCGGAAGAAATTCAGGGTCCTGCGTCGATTCAATGACCATGGTCAACTGCATTGCCGGCGCTTTCATCTCCACCGCCGTCTGCGCATCCGGATACAAAGCTCCGTCGATGATGTCGGTCCAATGGACCAGTTCGGCTACCGGTGCGGTGTTAAATCCGAAGCGCTGCTCGGCGATCATCGCAATGAAACTCGTACAGGACTTGAAACTCGGATCGTAGAACTTGCAATTGCTCTGGTCCTGCTCGAAGTGGGCCGCATCCGCAGGACTCAAGAATGCGCTCTCGTGATGATCAAACCACCAGGTAATTCTTGGGGAGCTCGAGTACTTGAAATCCACAATGGCATTCTCATCGCCATCAAAGTCAGCCTCATTGAACAGGGACCCGGCACGATGCAGCAATCCCGAATAAACGAACTGGCAATCACTGCGAATCCGCTCGCCATAGAAGCGGGAAAACAGCGCCGCGGATGAGGCCCCGTCGAAACAGCGGTCATGGTAGAAGACTTTTACCTTCAAGAGCTTCCCTTCTGATATTCCTTAGTTCGCCAAACCAGCAGCGATACGTCCCAACCACGGCAGTTCGTAAGCCTCACCCTGTACGGCCTTTATCACCAGGACCAGCCACAGGAAAACAATCGCAAGAAACACCAGTCCCACCGTCAGCGTCGCCAAAAGAAGGCCGACACCGGCAAAAATCGAGAAAAGAGCAAACAAGCCCCGCATGAGCCCAGCAAGAATAACAGTCAGGATCGCAAAAAAGACCGACTGCCACGAATGAAATTTGACAAACCGGCTGGCCTGAACTGAGGGCAATGCCAGGAAAAGAATAGCCGGCAGCAAACCGAAGTATGACAAAGCCCCAAGCAAAGCGTCGCGCCTGCTGGCCATCCTTTCAAACGCAACCCCTTCCTCGTCGCCAGCTTGTACCGAGCGACCGCATCCAGGACAAAACGCGCTAATGTTGGGCATTTCAGCGGAACAGTGCGGGCAGATCATGCGGGCTTTCGGAATGATAATTGGGAACGCCGCGCATGCCAAATCGAGGACGGGGAAAATGAAGTCTTGAACCGGATTTTTTCCCTACAGAGCCTTTCATGCAGGCTGTTCATGCTTCGATACTGTCCATTGTCATATGCGAGCCAGAGACCTACAATCTACTGTCTTCATGAGCACTTATACGTTTTCAGATATTGAGTCGCCAAGTTCGCGCTCCAACGTTTGGCGCATTTTTGGATTGTGGGCACTCGGTCTGGCGATCATTCTGCTCGTATTACTCGCGTGGTTTATGAGCATCGCTCGCGCCGCGTTGCCTGAACTGGATGGTTCTGTTTCGGTGCCTGGACTGTCCGCGCCCGTCAGTGTGACTCGCAATAGCCAGGGCGTTCCCACGATTGAAGCCGCTAATCTCGACGACCTTTTTTTCGCCCAGGGGTACGTCACCGCCCAGGACCGGCTGTTTCAAATGGATCTGATGCGCCGGGCGGCAGCGGGAGAGCTTTCAGAAGTAGTGGGCGAGGTTGCGCTGAAACACGATCGCCAGCAACGGATTCTCGGCATTCGCGCTGCTGCAGAAAAAGGACTTGCTGCGATTACTCCTGAAGATCGCCAGCAGTTCAATGCTTACGCGCAAGGTGTGAACGCATTCATCAAGTGGCACGGCGAGCGATTGCCCCTGGAATTTCGACTATTGCACTACACGCCTCGTCCCTGGAACGTGCAGGATTCCCTGATGATTGCCTATCAGATGGTTCAGACGTTGAGCACATCGCCGCGTGATGCATTAACCCGCGAAAGAATCTTGGCCAAACTCGGACCTGAATTGACCTCCGACCTCTACGTAAATACTTCCTGGCGCGACCATCCGCCCGGAGCCGACCCTCCAACGCCGGAACCCCTTCCGCCAGTCTCAGATAAATCTTCGCGGACTGCTGTCATATTTGCGTCTCCGCACAGAATAACTGAACTATTGTGGCAGCCGTGGCTGGAGCCGTTCTTTCGCAACGGGAATTTTCCAATTGGTTCCAACAATTGGGTGGTTTCCGGCGCTCACACGGTCACTGGAAAACCATTGCTCTCGAATGACATGCACCTCGGCCATCAAATGCCTAATTTGTGGTATGAGGCGCACCTGCGCTCTGGAAGTTTCGACGTCGCAGGGGTAACGCTGCCGGGCTATCCCTACGTGATTGTTGGCCATAACCAGCGCGTGGCTTGGGGATTCACAAATGTCGGTCCAACGGTGGAAGATGTATACGTCGAAAAATTCAACGAACTCGGCCAATATCTGACTACCCAGGGCTGGAAGCAGCCGGACACTCGGCACGAGGTGATCAAAATAAAGGGAAAGCCGGATGTCGCACTCGACGTTCAATCCACTCGCCACGGGCCGATTGTGACCGAACTGGAACCGGGAGAGTCTCGAAAAATTGCACTTCGTTGGACTCTCTATGAGGGCATCCGCAGTCCCTTCTTCAAAATTGATTCAGCGCAGACCTGGCAGGAATTCCGGCACGCATTCTCTGAGCTCGATGCTCCCGCCCAGAACGTGGTTTACGCCGACGTGGATGGCAACATTGGCTATCAAACGACCGGCAAAATTCCTATTAGGGCCTCGGGTGATGGAAGTCTTCCAGTGGACGGCAGCGACAACGCTCACGAGTGGACTGGCTACATTCCGTTCGATAAGCTTCCCAGCGTTTTCAATCCTTCCTCCGGAGTCATCGGAACAGCTAACTCGCGGATCACGCCTGATGGCTATCCCTACTCGGTCAGTATCGAGTGGGAAGCGCCCTGGCGTACTGACAGAATTTATCGCGTGCTGGAGTCTGGTAAGAAGTTTTCGCGTGCCGACATGCTTTCGCTTGAAACTGACACTTCTTCAGAGCTTGATCGATTCATGGCGGACAAGATCGTGGATGCGATTGATCACGCCGGCAATCCTTCGCCGCAGGCACGCAAGGCAGCCAACATCCTGCGGCAATGGAATGGCCAGATGAGCGCTGAATCCGCCGCTCCGACTATCGCTTCAGAAACCAGAGATGAACTGAAACGACTGTTATTAGAATCGAAATTGGGCACCGCCAACGATGACTCGCAACTCAGTTGGAAAAGTTATAAATGGATGCAGGAAACAGTTTGGCTAGAAAATGTGCTTACAACTCAGCCCGCGCGTTGGCTTCCGCAGAATTTCTCCAATTACAACGAATTGATACTGGCAGCAACGGAACACGCCCTCAAAAAAGCCCCGCAGGAATTAGGCTCCTGGCGCTGGGGATCCCAGAATTCACTCACAATCCAGAATCCAATTCTCGGTCAGGTCCCAATTCTGCGGCGTTGGAGCGGAACCGGAACGAACCCTCAATCGGGGAGTGTTTACACAGTAAAAGCTGTTGGGCATGCTCATGGCCCGTCAGAGAGGTTTACTGCCGACATCTCGGATTGGGACATGTCGACCTTGAACACCGTCACCGGACAATCTGGGAATTTTCTGAGCCCGTATTACATGGATCAATGGCAGGCCTGGTACACGGGATATACATTCGCGCTTCAGTTTTCCAGGACAGCGGTTGTGAATTCTGCCGCGCACCGTTTGCTGCTAGAACCTAAATAGGTCCGAGAGGCTCTAGAAACCCTGAGTTGCGGAGCAACTCCGTGAAGAGTTTCAGAAATCCACTTGCTTCACATCTACCGCCTGGCCTATCACATTTGGCTGCTGAGGCTTGGTTTCCAGCTTGTCGGTGGTTGTGTCATAAATTCTTAGCCGCCCGCCTTCGCACACATACACCACATTCCGATTTGTAATGGGCTCGATAGCAGTGACGTCCCCCTGATCGGGAGGCACAACGACCGCAGATTGCGCGACACTGCCGGAGGTAGCATCGACAACAGTCAGGCAGCCGCGAATCTCCTTGCCGCCGTTCGGGATGAGTGTCTGATTGATGTTCGTACAGTTGCGGGAACCCACGAATAACTGGTTGTTGAACGACATCTGCATGCGGTCGTGGTAGCCGTCCGGAATGGTGACCGAGGCGGCAGACAAAGTAGCGGTGTTAATAACGCTCAATCGTCCGCACGTTGTTGCCGCCGTCGCTGGCATCGCCCCGCTGCAATCGTTATCGACAGCCAGCTTTGGCGTTCCTGCCACATACAAACTGTTGCCCTTCAGAAGACCGATGGTAGCGGCAGGAACCGGCACGGAATTCACTACGACCGGCGGGTTCTGCGTCATATCAAAAACCGCGACCGCGGTACACAAGCTGAACGTCAGGCAGGGCCCAACTCCGGCTCCTCCGCACTGCGGCCCGCAGTTCATCACGTAGGCCGTGGTTCCACTGGTGTTGAAAACAGCTCCTACCGGACGGTCGAAAGCAACCGTAATTGTGCATACCGCGGTCTGAGTTGAACTGCAAGGAACAATACTCGATCCCGTGCTAACGTCGATGAGGCTCGGCGTGATCAGGGTCGCGGAATCGGAATTGTCGGAGAAAACCAGGATCTGGTTGCTGTTCGGGCTCGCCGCCAGGTAGTGGGCCGCCGGAATGGGTAGAGTCGCAGTCGTCGTCCCCGACGCAACATCAATTCGCAAGACCGCCCCAGCGGACACACCAGTGATCGCCGCGTTTGGAACTGCAACAAAAACAGTGTTGTTGTCGGCAAAGAAAAAGCTTTCCGTGGGACCGGGCAGATTGATGGTGCTGGATAGCGATTCACCCGAGTTGCTGACAACGCCTAGTTTATTGTCCCGAGGGCTGTAAACCAGGGTACGGTCTTTCTTTGGGCTCACCACCATCATGCCTGCGCTGTTCATGTTGGCAGCAAGTGAGCTCAGACCAATCACCGAAACCGAGAGCAGGTCCCTGGTGGCATCCATCACCTGGAGTGCCGGACTACCCCCTCCAACTGCACTGGGGAAAAGCGGATTGGAAACAAAGGCCCGAAAATCTCCGGCGACGATATTGTTAATGGTTGTGTTCCCGTAATTTTGGCTGCATGCAACCGAGATTATCGCGAGCAAAGCACAGAAAACATAACCACTTAAGGTTTTTCCCAAACCTGAAACTCCGCAGAACAGAGAAGGATAGAGTGTTAGATGCGAAGAGCGGATTATATCAGAGGGGCTGGACCAAATTATGTTCACTCCCCTTCAGTGACAACCGCTGCAGGATGATTATCACTGCTGTATTCTCATGAGTATGCCTCGTGATTTCCTTGCCCGGTTGAAGGAAACGGCCATCCTCTGTGATGGTGCCATGGGTACTCTGCTGTATTCCAAGGGCATCTTCATCAACCGCTGTTATGACGAATTGAATCTCTCCCAACCTGACCTGATTCGGGGTATCCACCGCGAATACCTGCAAGCTGGTGCAGAGATCATTGAAACCAACACGTTTGGTGGCAACAACGTCCGCCTGGCTCATCACAGTCTCAGCGACAAAGTTCACGAGATCAATTTTCATGGCGCGCGACTGGCCAAAGAGGCAGCTAAGAGTTTCGACGCCTGGGTCGCCGGCTCGGTCGGGCCGCTCGGCATCCGTATCGAACCGCTGGGCAAAATGTCGTTTGAGGAAGCCCGTACCGCGTTCCGCGACCAGATAGCAGCCCTGCTCGAAGGCGGCGTGGATCTCCTGATGCTTGAGACCTTCGGCTACATCGAGGAGATGCATCAGGCATTTCTCGCAGCGCGTGAACTTGATTCGAAAATACCGATAGTCGCCCAGGTGACGGTTGACGAAGAATCTAATTGCCTTGACGGTTCGACTCCGGAAAATTTCGCTCCTCGCCTCGAAGAGTGGGGGGCGGATGTGATCGGTTGTAATTGCAGCGTGGGACCGGTCGCCATGCTGGAGGCAATTGAGCGGGTACGAGCTGCAACCTCCAGGCCGATTTCTGCGCAACCAAATGCCGGCATCCCCCGTTCGGTTGAAGGCCGAAATATTTATCTGTGCTCGCCAGAGTACATGGCCAGCTACGCCCGCAAATTCGTGGCTGCCGGAGTGCAATTAGTTGGCGGTTGCTGCGGGACCACTCCTGAGCACATCCGCGTCATGAAGTCTGGGTTGCGCGCCGCCCACGCCCGCTTGCGAACTTCAGACGCGCAGGTGAAAACTGAAAGGGCTCCCCGCGCAGTCGCTGCGTTTCCCCTCGAACAACGCTCTCGTCTTGGCGCCAAGATCGCGCGCGGCGAGTTTGTAACGATGGTCGAAATCGTTCCGCCTAAGGGTACCGACATTCAGAAGGAACTCGACGGCGCACGCTTCCTGAAGTCTGTCGGCGTGGATGGAATCAACATCCCTGACAGCCCGCGCGCATCCGCTCGCATGAGTAATCAGGCTTTATCGACGCTGTTGCAACAGCAGGCCGGGATCGAAGCCATTCTCCACTACACCTGCCGCGATCGCAACGTCCTCTGCATTCAATCGGACCTGCTGGGCGCGGCGGCGGTCGGCATTCGTAATCTGATTTGCATCACCGGCGATCCACCGAAGATGGGCGGTTACCCCGACGCTACCGCTGTCTTTGATGTCGATGCAATCGGCCTGGTCAATATTGTTCACAACCTGAATCGTGGTCTCGATATCGGCGGCAATCCTATCGGCACCGGGACCAGTTTCGTAATCGGCATCGGAGCTAATCCCGGGGTCCTAAACCTCGACGAGGAAATCCGCCGCTTCGAGTACAAAGTGGAAGCCGGTGCTGAATACGCAGTCACGCAGCCGGTATTTGACCTTTCTCTGCTCGAAAAATTCCTCCGCCGGATTGAGCCCTGGAAAATTCCTGTAGTCGCAGGCATTTGGCCGTTGGTCAGCGCCCGAAACGCCGAATTCATGAAAAACGAGTTGCGGGTATCAGTACCTGACTCGATTCTTGATCGGATGAGTCGAGCGCCGAATCCTGAAGCTGCACGGCACGAAGGTGTCGCCATCGCGCGTGAAATGTTGATTGCCGTGCGCGGCATGGTACAGGGCGCACAAATCAGCGCCCCTCAGGGTCGCTATTCTTCGGCAGTTGATGTCCTGGAAGCCCTCGGCAGCTCCGATGCCGAGGCCGCCAGCGCTGAGTGAGCGCGCGAAAGCTTTGCTACGCAATCTGTCGTTTTTTACCTCGCCTTAGACCGGAAAACGTTTTCACTACAGTTTTTCCCCGATAGCCCTTAAGTAAAATACGTGTAAAATTTCCAGATATTGAGAGTGATCCCCATTGCCAAAATTTGAAGAATGTATTCAGCGGCTTGAAAAGATCGTTCAGGAGCTTGAACAGGGGGAAGTTCCCCTCGAAAAATCACTGACCCTCTTTGAAGAAGGCATGCAACTTTCTTCCTCGTGCCGTAAGGAGCTCGAAGAAGCCGAAGGTAAAGTGGAGATTCTCCTTAAGCAAAACGGAAAGTTACAGGCCGAGCCGTTTACCGCTGACGCGAAGTAACGGCTTTTGGCAAAAAGTATTTCGTTCTTGCGAATCTCCGCGAGACTTTAGCTGCCGTGATCAAGCGGCCCAAGAGGAATTATGCGAACTACCCACATCGTCCTCCTCCAGAGCGACCCTCAGATCGCTCAATCGCTCTCCTCCTCACTCACTAGTTCATTTCATGGCGTCCACGTGGCGCAATCAGTGGACGACTTGCGGCATGCCGCCGCCAAGCACCGTCCTCACACCATCATTCTCGATTTGGAATCTGCCAGTCTGGCAGACGTCGAGGAACTGAAGCGCGAATTCACCGGCATCCGTATCATCTGCAATCACCGCGTTGCCGACGAAGAGATGTGGACGCGCACTCTGACCGCCGGCGCCGACGACTGCTGCCCGTCGTCCGATATGCGGGCGATCCTCTGTGCGGCAGTGCAAACTTCAGATCCCAAGATGGCTCGTGTCATGGTTGCATGATTTAACTAAATATCTCCTCCAAAAAGACGCCACGGGGCGTCTTTTTTGTTTGCAGCTTGACGCATGTCTCCGAATACCCGCTTGCTATACTCACTTTCATGCTGGCGCAGACTCTGGAAGAAGGACGCAAACTCGCCGATTCGGCTCTCGAGCGACTGCTTCCGCAGCCCAATGCGCGTCCGTCATCTATTCATGAAGCCATGCGGCACAGCGTCTTTGCTGGAGGTAAACGCATTCGTCCGATTCTGTGCATGGAGGCTGGACGAGCCGTCGCAGGAAAGATTCCGGAGGGCATTGAAGACCTGGGAGCAGCCCTCGAAATGCTCCATACCTACTCACTCATCCATGATGACCTGCCTGCTCTCGATAACGACGATTTGCGGCGCGGCCGCCCAACCAGCCACAAAGTTTTCGGGGAAGCGATCGCAATTCTTGCCGGCGATGCATTGCAAACCCGGGCATACGAAACGTTATCCCGGTTGAACTGCCCGGCTGAAGCCCGCGTGCGGGCCATCGAGGAAATCTCTCGCGGCACCGGCACCATCAATGGCATGATCGGCGGCCAGGTGGTTGATCTCGAAGCCGAACATAGCAAACCCGATGCCGAGACGCTCGAATACATCCACCGCGCGAAGACTGCGGCGCTAATAACGGCAAGCGTGGTAAGCGGAGGAATTTACGCAGGCGCCTCGCCAGAACAGGTTGACCGGCTACGCAGTTACGGGCAATCCATCGGCCTCGCCTTTCAGATCGTGGACGACATTCTCGATGTCACTCAGACATCCGAACAGCTAGGCAAAACGGCCGGCAAAGACGTGGCATCAGAAAAAGCCACTTACCCGGCGCTATTCGGGCTTGATGAGTCGCGCCGGAAAGCCGCGTCTTTGCTGGACTCGGCTTCCGCAGCCCTTGAGATCTTTGGCAGTCGCGGACAAGTCCTCAAAGACCTCGCTAAGTTTCTCATTGAGAGAAGCCACTAAGGCCTTCGCCGCGCGAACAAAGGACTCTCCGGATGCCGAAAAACTGTACTAATTGTTGTGCGCTCTTTAGCCGATGGCAATACTGCGCTCCTCATTTTCTGGAACTCACGACACCGAAACGTTATACTTAGGCCAAAGTTCCTCAGAAGCACGCCTCAGAGTTTATCTCGCGGCAATTTTGAAAGAAGGTCAATGAAGAAGAGCAACTCTCCGCGGATTTCCTATTTTTCGATGGAAATCGCTTTGGAACCCGATATCCCTACTTACAGTGGTGGCCTCGGAATCTTGGCAGGCGACACGCTTCGTTCCGCCGCCGACTTGGGTGTCCCGTTGGTGGCGGTCACACTTGCTTATCGCAAGGGATACTTCCGCCAGATTCTTGACGAAGCCGGCAATCAGTTCGAGCAACCGCAAGAGTGGTCACCCGAGGATCAGTTGGCCGAGGCTAAATCCCAGGTTGTGGTGGAGGTGGAGGGGCGCCCGGTCGTGGTCCGGGCATGGAAGTATGCGATTACGGGAGTCAATGGCGATGTGGTGTCCGTCTATTTGCTGGACACCGATCTGCCGCAAAACTCCGACTACGATCGCCACTTGACGGATTCTCTCTACGGCGGCGACCAGCGTTATCGGCTGGCGCAGGAAATTGTTCTCGGATTTGGAGGCTTCCGTCTTCTGGATAAGCTTTATCCCGGGCAGATCGAGACCTATCACATGAACGAGGGCCACTCTGCGCTGCTCTCCCTCGGCCTGCTGGAGCGCCGGCTAGATCAGAGTTTTGCAGGGCGCCTGAAGCAACTGGATATCGACGGCATACGCGACATGTGTATTTTCACCACCCATACCCCGGTGCCGGCAGGTCATGATCAGTTTCCACGCAGTCTGGCGGTGCAGGTGCTGGCGCGCGACCACATCTCACTGCTGGATGAAGCCGAGGCCTGGGAAGGCGATGCCCTCAATATGACTTATCTGGCGTTGCGCTTTTCTGGATACGTAAACGGCGTTGCCATGCGCCACGGCGAAGTTTCGCGCGGCATGTTCCCCAGTTATGAAATCAGCGCCATCACCAACGGCGTGCATGCCACCACATGGACTTCAGCCGCATTTAGTGAGCTGTTCGATTCCTACATTCCAGGATGGCGCACCGACAACAATTATCTGCGCTATGCGATCAGCATTCCCCTGCCCGCAATCCGGCAAGCGCATGCTGAGGCCAAGTCAGAACTGTTCGAAGCCATTGGACAGTCATTCGGCGTGCAACTCGATCCCAAACTCTTCACCATCGGTTTCGCGCGCCGGGCCAGCACCTATAAGCGGGCAGATCTTCTTTTTCAGGATCCAGAGCGGTTGCGAAAAATTGCCCGCGAAGTCGGGCCCATACAACTGGTATACGGGGGCAAAGCTCATCCCCACGATGAGGGTGGCAAAAATCTCATTCGGCGCGTGGTGGGCAGTTCCGCCGGACTTTCGGACGTGATCCGCACGGTTTACGTTCAGAACTACGACATGCGCTGGGGCAGGCTGATTACCTCAGGCGTTGACTTATGGCTCAACAATCCGCTACGTCCGCAGGAGGCCTCCGGTACCAGCGGCATGAAGGCTACGCTGAACGGTGTTCCCAGTTTCAGCGTGGTGGACGGCTGGTGGGCTGAAGGCCACATAGAGGGCGTCACTGGGTGGTCTATAGGAAGCAGCGAACTGGCTGAAGACCCGTCGCTTGAGATCGCTGCCCTCTACGACAAGCTCGAGCGGGAAATTGTTCCCATGTTCTACGGACGCCCCAACCGCTACACCGAAGTGATGCGCTTCGCAATCGCGCTAAATGGTTCGTTTTTCAACACACAACGGATGGTCTTGCAATATGTCACCAATGCCTACAAGATGCAGCGTGACGTGGCCGTTCCGGTCTGAAACGGGCCCTGACGGCGGTCTTTAGGCCCGATCCGGGTTTCATACCTCTTGCCTATCGCCTCAAGATTAATTAGTCTTCCGGGGTACCTTCTACATACCCTGTCAGCATCCAAAGGGCTGCATGTTTGCGTGGCGCAAACCCAGGCCCCAACACGACGAACCTCTGGTTCCTCATGGATTGATTTGGCAGGCTACCGAGGACCCCATGCCTGCCAAGGCGGAGAGAACTGATCCTGGCGTAGTGCAGGAAACTAATTCTCCCAACTCAGTTCCGCTGAGGCGCGTTCCTCCCCCGTCGGATCAGCCAAAAACGAGTGATGACAGTCCGCCAAAAATGGGTCCTGTTTCTGATCTCCTGCCGTGGGCATCCATGAACGCGAAAGGCGCAGTAAAACGTCCACCTCCCTCCTTGGATCGTGACGCTGGATTGAAAATGCCGCAAGCGGCTTCGCGGGCGGGCGATTCGAAGTCGGTATCTCCCGCTGCTGTAAAACCACAGCTCGCAGCAGTACCGACTCGGAGTGCCGGGTCTAATCAACGCTCGACGCGACAAATCATTGTCAAAGAATTTTTCGGGGAACGTAAGCAAGAGTTGCGTGCGGCGTGGTTTGAGTTGACGCACGCGACCGCTGAGTTGTATGCCAATGCGAGACATGCATACGCGGGTTGGGAAATCCAGAAGAATCTCCGCCAAACGCGGGAACGAGCCCAGGCGCGCTTGGCGGAAGCGGTCGCGCAAAAGTCAACACCCGTAGATGTCCCTGAGAACGAAACTTCCTCAAACACACCGGCCACGCTCATGGTCGTGCGTACCGCCGCAGCACGCATCCAGAACAAGGCTGCAGCTTCCTTTGCAAATTCCGCCGGCTCAGTGCGCGGCATGATGCATCGTCAGGTACGAATTCGGATTGCTGGCGGGGCGCAGCTGCATTCCTATGTGAGCCGGTTTCACAATGCGCAGAGGAAATCGGTCAGCGTACTGCGACAAAATTCTCGACTCGCGACTTCGTTGGCGATGGCGGCACTATCAGCTTTACTCATGCTCGGATTAATACTCGTAATAGGACACTCCCAGCCGTCGGCAAGTGCTGACGCGGCTGCGGTGACTTCGAGGCAGTCACAAGGCGCCCCGGCTGCTCCCGCGAACCCCGCCACGGTAAAACCTTTGGTAGGCGCAGCCCCAATTTCTGCACACCCCGCGAAGAGTTCGCCAGTTGTAAACACCGCATTGCGCACGCCAGGAAATACCCCAGCGGTGAAAACGATCCACCGTCCACATCGCAACGAAGATACAGATTATGTGGCGCCTGACACGTACGTTTACTACGGAAACAAGCGTTAGCGCAGACTGCGATCGCCAGACGCCACCCACACCCAATATTGGCTGGAAGCGAGTTGTTCCCACTCTTGCCGATTCGCATCTGTCAACTCGGGCTTGGTCGCAATCACTGCCTTTGCTCCGTTCGCTATAAAGAGTCTGAGTATCTGCCTTTGCGTTTCAAGCGGAGAAGCCCAGAAATGCTTCGCAAACGTAAAATCCACTTCTGTGACTACCTCAACGCGAGCAATCCTTTCAATCGCCAGGTCCGTGAGTAATGAACTGATCCGTCCTACGTGGTCACCGGGCTGAACCCCCAAAGTCTCGAGTTGGGCGGCGGCCAATGCATCAGTATTTCGGCTGCGTCCGAACTGAAAATATTTGGAATAAACAATCAACGTTGATGGCAAAAGCAACGACACCACAATCAAAATCGTAGCCGCAGCCAGGATTTTGGGGGCAATCCTGTGGGGCCGTTCCCGAAACGTTATCAGCCATGCGCAACAGAACATCACTAGAAATACCGCGACGTAGCGGGCCTCAACATGCACCAGCGAGTACATTCCGCAGCCCGCAATCGCAACCAATAAAATAGGCCACACTCGTCGTATACCTTGCAGGTGCTTATCTTTTGGTACGGCGAGCCCAACAAACATGACAAACGCCGAGAACGGGAGCAGCCATCGTAGCGAACGGCATAAGTCAATCAAGCTGGCGTAGGTCTCGCCAATCTGGCGCTTCAAGTTAATCCGAGGCCGCACCCCTTCCATCCACCATGCTGGATCGAATCGCAAGGGGTGCGTAACCAGCTCATTCTGACCAAAGGCATATGCTGGCGGCGAAGAAAATATTCTTAGTGGCGGATGCAGAAAAGTTCCCGAGCCTTTTCCGGGGTTTTCCAAATACCAACCATCTCCCGGACCGGCGCGGTCCACATGCACCAGATAATTGTAAGCACCCGTTTCGCCCAGAGTGATTTTTCCAACCACCCGTGAGAGCGGAACAAAGTAAAGCGCACCGATGACAAACATCAGCGCAAACGCGCTCACCGCCATTTTGAATGCAGGACGCCAGTCAGCCACCACGAATAAACTGATCACGAGCATTACAGCAGCCACCGGCCACATTGCCACCTTCGCCAAAAAGCCGACACCCGAGACCAAGCCGAAGATTAAATAGTCTTTCCAGTGGGCATTTTTGGCGTACATGCTGAGTAGAATGGCGGCCGCCAGATAGAAGAAACTCGAGAGCAGCATATCTGGCCGCAGGAACTCGAGCGAAATGCCTGACATCGCGCTCCACAAGAAAAGTGAATAGGCCATCGAGAGCGGCACCCAATCTGGAAGTGCCCCGAAGGCGCTGATTTTGGAATCTCGGGCCGACGCATGGCGCACTAGATTAGCAAAAAATATTTCAAAGCTGACGAATGCCAGAATGAAGAAGCCGATATTCAGCAGATGTGCGGCTACGATCTCGTGCCCCGCAGAGATTCCGAAAACCCGCCGAAAACATCCCAGCAGGAAAGGATAAAGCGGGTTCCATGTCCGATTAATCAGGCGATGCCAGTCGCCACCCGGCATGATGCCGTCACTCATGTCAAGGTAGGAGATGGAATCGGCCGAGGTCTGATAGCGATACACCCACGCTTGCGCACAAGCCAATGAAAGACCAAGTATCCAAAAGACCAACCGTAGCGCCGTCGGCTGCGAATACCAACGAGTCCGTGCGGGCTTGCCGAATCTGTCGCCAGCGGCATTCAAATTTGTTGCAGATGAAATAGACACAGATGACGTGCTCATCGAGGCAACTCCTCATTTCAAGCAGGAGACCTGGTGGGGAGGGACGCTGCAGGTTCCTATTTTACTGATACAAGCCGATCCACCAACGGAGAATAGTCTTGCTTCTCAAGTCCGTGAACAGCGCGGTTATACTCATCTACCTTTGACGAATAATTCATCGAACAGAATTTCGGGCCGCACATCGAACAGAAAGCCGCTTCCTTGTAGTAATCATCGGGAAGTGTTTCATCATGCATTGCGCGCGCGGTTTCTGGATCAAGAGAAAGCGCAAATTGCTTTTCCCAATCGAACTTATAGCGCGCATAACTCAGGGCGTTGTCGCGATCCTGAGCCCCTGGACGGTGCCGCGCCAGATCGGCAGCATGCGCCGCGATCTTGTACGCGATGATTCCGTCTTTCACGTCTTTTTCGTTGGGCAAGCCGAGATGCTCTTTGGGCGTGACATAACAGAGCATTGCCGCTCCGTGCCACCCGATCATGGCCGCACCGATCGCTGACGTAATGTGGTCATATCCCGGCGCAATATCAGTCACCAGCGGCCCCAGAGTGTAGAAAGGAGCTTCATAGCAAAGTTCGCGCTCCTTATCCACCTGCTCCTTGATCTTATCGAGCGGGACGTGACCTGGCCCTTCAATCATCACCTGCACGTCGTGTTCCCAAGCGGCCTTAGTCAGTTCTCCCAGCGTTTTCAACTCCGAAAACTGAGCTTCATCGCTGGCATCGGCTATGCAACCGGGTCGAAGGCCGTCCCCGAGGGAAAAGGAAACGTCATGTTTCGCAAATATTTTGCAGATATCATCAAAGCGCTCGTAAAGAAAATTCTGCTGACGATGGTGTGCCATCCACTGCCCCAGAATCGCTCCGCCACGGCTAACAATGCCAGTAATCCGCTTTGCCACCATCGGCAGATACTGAATCAGCACGCCGGCGTGGATGGTCATATAGTCCACGCCCTGCTCAGCCTGCTCTTGAATTACTTCCAGCATCACGTCGGCATTCAGGTCTTCGATCCTCTTCACCCGCGAAACCGCCTCGTAAATCGGCACCGTCCCGATTGGCACTGGCGAATGCCGCAGGATCGCCTCCCGGATTTCGTGAATATCGCCGCCTGTCGAAAGATCCATGACGGTGTCGGCGCCGTAATGGACCGCCGTGTGCAGCTTATTCAATTCATCGCCGATGTTGGATGTGACAGCGCTATTTCCAATGTTCGCGTTGATCTTGCAGAGAGAAGCCACGCCGATCGCCATCGGCTCCAGTTCAGGATGATTGATGTTGGCAGGGATGATCATGCGGCCGCATGCAACTTCGTCGCGCACCAGCTCTGGCGCAATCTTTTCCTTAGCAGCTACATAGCTCATTTCCTCCGTAATTACGCCGAGGCGGGCATAGTGCATCTGGGAAAAATTACGGTCGCCATTCTTCGTCTTGCGGCTTTCAATCCATTCGGCGCGAGGACGGGGTACTTCGTATCCGGCGTGCCCATCTCCATTATTTCCGTTCCCATTTTGTCCGTTGGCGGCAGGCATGAATCACAATCCTTGAGGAAAGAGTTGAGAAGATAATTATACGCGGCATTTCTCGCGCTTTTGACTCGCCGCTTCAACCGGCAGGGGTCATCTCAGCCGGCCTTTGGACGCGAATTGGCCAGGTCGCGCTCACGAAACCGAGCGCATATACGAACCCAATCAGCGAAAACCCCGCGACCAGGTTTCTCTGCGCCACCGCTCCCACCAGGTACGATTGCAGCACTTGCAACGCTGTTCCTGCGGCGTAGAAAATATTCTGTACCCGCCCCATAAAATGCTGTGGAATGTTCTCCATCAGATTGGTGTTCATGGCGACGCCAGTGATGCCGCGACCTGATCCCATGAGCGCATACACCAAAACCGCCAGAACAAGCCACGGCATAGTCGGAGCCGAGATCATCAGCACCGTGAGCGCCCCGAGAGAAATCGCAATCGCCCGGCGGGCACCGAACTTGCCGATGAAGAACGGCGCATAGAACGCGCTCACAAATGCTCCAACTCCCCAACCGCCATTCAGCCAGCCGTAGCCTACTGCGCCGGCATGGAAGTGCTCGCTCAATGGCGGCGTCACTACCACGCCGGTCATCATGGCTGAGAGAAACAGCGCCCAACTCAACCCAAGCATCACCAGTTCGCGATGGCCCCGCAAGAATTGCACGCCCTCGCGCATCTCGCGAAAAAATTTCGCAAAGGCAGATTCAGCAGCCACGATGTCAGAATGCAACTCTTCCGGACGCGGAACTACGTGCCGTCCTTTGCGGACCGCGAAATAACACAGAAACGACACCACGTAGGTGCTCACATCGATCAGCAGCACGCCGCCCAATCCAATTTTGTTGTAAACGAATCCAACGATCGATCCGGCGATCAGCCACCCGCCCTGCACCCCAGCCAGCAGAAATGTATTCGCATGCACGAACTCATCGCCGGGAGTTAATTCCTGAATCAGAGCGGTGATCGTCGGCCAGAACATCCAGAAACCCGCCGCTACCAGCATGTTCATTGCGTACAGTTCCCATATCTTTGCCTTGCCCGCAAAGGCCAGCAACGAAACTGCCAGGATGATTAATGCGCGAAGCGCGTCTAGCATCATCACCAGGCGGCGACGGTCTTCGCGATCGATAATTACGCCGGTAAAGGGTAGAAGCAGAAGGGCGGGAATCGTCTGCACCACAGCAAATGTTCCCAACGCGATTTCCGAATGCGTGGCCTGCAGAATATACCAGGCCACCGCGGCGGAGTTCATGCCGCTGCCAATCATAGATACCAGGTTCGCGCCGAAAATGAAACGCAAACCCTTCTTCTGCAAAATCGAGCGCATGAACTACTCTACGCAATCCAGTCCGCTGTCGCCAACCACATCAACCCATGTTGTGCGCGGGAGCATCAAAGCGTAGCATTTCATCATTGGAGCGAACTGGTGAATTCTCGAAGAAAGACAAGCCGTAAGGGACTCGCTGCGTTGTACCGCAGGGTTCTTGATCTGCTTCGACGAAGAAGCGAACCGCAAGAGCCTGAGGATCCTTACGCCTATGTAGCCGCACCCAGGAAGCCCAGGCCCTCGTCGGGGACAACGGCAGCTACGCTGGAATTGCCCGACGAATAATACTCCGGAAACTTGCCGTCTGCGCGTTCAACTTGTGGCTGATCCGACTCGCACCTTCCTCGCCTCCCACACTATATATACGATCAAAATCAGCATGACCGGCTCAATCGGATGCTTGTAGCGCGGAAACGGATTTACAAGGTAGTAAGGCAAGGGATAAATCAGCAGAAACGGCGCCAACAGCCAGCGATAGCGATTCTTCCGCCGAAAAGTCAAGACCAGTCCCGCGAAAGCAAACAGCGCCGCCAGAAAAAATTGCGCATGGCGCTCGATTCGAAAATCGTAGCCGGCAACTACCGTCGCTTGCGGCGGCGCTGCCCAGAAATACCAGATACGCTGGGCGGTAAACCGCAACACCTTTTCAGGACGCTCGCGCACGAACTCCTGCAGTTCGCGCTTCTCCTGGTCCATAAAACGAATTTCGCCCAGTTCCTGAAATCGTTGCATCGTAGCAGGGTTGTTTCCGGGGTGCTCGTTGCGTGTCCACAGGCCGGACGACGCATTGTTGTTCGCCTCATACAATTCGAGCGGCAGATTGTCGCGAATAAAAATGAACCGTCCGAACGTTTCGTAGTTCCTGACCGTCCACGGGACCAGGCAAAGCACAAATACGCTTAGGCAAATCCCAGCCCCGGTAAGTCGTCGGGAATTCGACGGAAGCTTGCCAATCATCCAGCCAATAAAAAATGGCAACAAGATTATTAACGCCGTATTAGTGAGCGCAATCAGCCCCCAGAGCACTCCGAATATAACCCAATTGCGGGGCTTCGGCAGTTCCGAGTCAGCCATACGAATCGCGAGCCAAAGCGCCAACGTCAACAGAAATGTCGAAAAACTGGCTTCCCACACCACCCTCACCGGCCAGTAAATAAGATACGGAAAGACTGCCCACGTCCAGCCTGCCCACAACCCGATTTTGCCTCCATAAATACGTTCGGAGACCCGGAAAATTGTCGAGCAAGTCAGCGCCGCAAACACGCTATTGAAAGCCAGAATCATCCACGCCGATGTCGGAGTATAGATCCCGAAAACCTTGAAAACCCCGGCGAGGATGTATGGATATACAGGTGCCGTCCATGCGCTTGGGCCGGAATCGAGGTCGGTGGGAGAGCTAAATCCGCGGCCTTGCGCAATTGACCGAGCCAGTCGGCCCATTTCCCACCCAAACTGAAAGTGATCACGCCGCGGAGTGATTCGGTAAGTGTGGCCAATCGTGATCACGGCAAGCCGCAGTAAAAGCGCGACAAGCACAATGAACCACACGGAGCGCCAGAATCTCCGACGCACTCCATCAGATGGACGAAGCGAAACCGCATCGCCGGCTTGCAATGCATTCGCGCGATTCACCTCGCCAGAGTACAGCACGGCGTCGACTTTTCGCCATCAAGCCGCTCGCAAACCAAATTCCTGCTTGCCGCCTCGGCTCTTCGGAGTTAGGATTTCGGACGCATGCAGGAGGTCGCCCATGAAACGCGCGCGCGTTTTGATCTTCGCAGTGGTTCTATCAGTAATTCCTGCCCTCGGACAAATTGAAACTCTCACCATCCCTGCGGGATCGGCCGAAGATAAAGATCTGACCGTCATTACCAGCGAGCAGGACAATCAAAAGAAGATATCCATGTATCAGGACTATATTCAGAAATATTCTGCCAATAGCGTTGCCGTTGCCTACGCCAATTGGCAATTGGCGCAGGCATATCAGAGCACCGGTGAATTGCAGAAAGCGCTGGATGCCGGCGACAAGGCTATCGCCGCAGCGCCGCACAATCTCGACATCCTGGTTTCGCAGGTCACCGTGGCTGAACAACTTAAGAATAGTGGGGCTATGTTCAAGTATGCGATTGCTGGCGGCGAACTCTATAACTCCATCGACAAGCAAACCAAACCCGCGGATGTCACCGCGGAGCAGTTTGCGTCGGACCAGGACACAGAAAAATCATCCAATAAAAATTCTTACGATTTTTTCCAAACTGCAGCATTCAACGCAATCGCCACCGAGAACGACGCTAGAACGCGTATGGATGACATCGACAGGTTTACCATCACGTTTCCGAAGTCGGAGATGGATAACCAACTTGCCTCGCTTGCGATGCTTTCGCTTTCTGAACTGAAAGACAACAAGCGCCTGATCTCTTACGGCGAGAAGGCGCTGGCGGCGGACCCTGACAATCTTCCGGCGCTGGTGATGCTGGCCAACACTTACGCCGATGCCAATGAATCAATGAAGGCCATCCCCTACGCTCAGAAGGCAATCCTGGTCGCAAAAGCTGATTCACCCGACGCCGATCGGGCGCGGAAGGTCTCGGCGGGCTCAGCGCATTCTGTTTTGGGCCGCATCTATGCCAACCAGGGCAAAACGCTGCCCTCGATTTCTGAACTGAAGTCCGCCACCACGCTGCTCAAAGGACAAGACGAGCAACAGTTCGCGGTCGCCGCCTACTATCTTGGATGGGACTATGCCAAGTTGAGCAAACTCACCGAGGCGCGAGCTGTGCTGAATGAGGTTGTCGCAATTCCGGGAGCAGTTCAAGGACCAGCGAAGGAACTGCTTACCAAGGTGAACACCGCGCGCGCCGCGGGAAAATAATTACTTTCCTGCTAATTCAGCGGATAGCAAGTGGGCCTTATACGCCAATGTGTGCGCGCGAGTCAGATCGCCCGAATCCGAAGCCGCCTTAGCCTGTCGGACATAAGTATGAATCTGATCAAGCATGTTCTGTTGCGGACCTGAAAGCTGGCGGTCACCGACCTTCTTCAGGTTCGAGTCCGTTTTTGCCAGCAGTTGCGTAGTGTGTTCGCGACTGTGGAGTTCCTGCTCAGGGCTCAAAGCGGGCGTCAGTTGCCCGGAATTGTCTTTCGTTCCGCCGTTTCGAACCACCACCTTCCCCGATTGAGTTGAGGCGGCATGTCTGCTCACTGCTCTACGTTTCTTTGCAGCAGGCTTTGCTTTTGTCGGGGCAGGCTTTTGCTGCTGAGTTTCGGCTTGCGGTTGCTCCTCGGTTTGGAGTGGCGGGTTTGGCACTTGGGCCTGATCACCAGACGGAGCCTGGGCCGCATTCTGATCACTTTGCGGCGGATTTGCAGGCGCGCCCTGATCCTGTTGCGCAACAGAGCACGTGCAAAGAGCGATGCAAAACAGCATCGCGAGCCATACGAAATGTGTCCATCTCCTCATGATCACTCTTTGCGTGAAAGCACTACTTCCCCGTTTCCGGCCTCTTCCACGGACGCGCGATTCTCCGCGAGAGGAAGCTGCAATCTGAAAGTGGTCCCTTTTCCTTCCACAGATTCGAAATCCACCGAGCCGTAGTGCCACTGCATAATTTGGTAGGTCTGCGCCAGGCCTATGCCGCTTCCTGATTTCTTGGTGGTGAAGTAGAGCTCGAACACTTTGTCCTGTACGGCTTGGGGAATGCCCCCACCTTCGTCTCGGATTTCAGTCACGACGGTATCTTCATCGCCGCGAACGGTGATCGTGAGCATTCCGCCATCCGGCATAGCTTGCACACCATTCAATACAACGTTCAGTATTGCCTGCTTGATGAGATCGATATCGACCTTCACCGGAATCGGCTCTGACGGCAATTCCCTGTTCAGCTTGACCCCGTGCTGTGCGGCATCCGGCGCAGCTAAAACCGAAACCTCATCCAGGATGACCCGAAGGTCAGCGTCTTCAATGTGAAGATCGCGGGGACGTGTGAAGTCCACCAGAATTTGCACCACACGATCGAGGCGGTGAATTTCGCTGTCTATGATGTCCACATGCCGGCTGGTGTTCGGATCCACTGATTGAAGTTTGTTGCGTAACAGTTGCAGATGCAGCACGATCGCATTGATCGGATTCTTAACTTCGTGCGCGACTCCGCGTGTAACTCGACCGCTCGCCGAAATGCGGCGCGAAAGCTCGATCTCGTCTTCAATCCGCCGTGCTGATTCGGCATCGCGCATCGTCAACAGGGCGCCGATCTGAGTTCCCTTTTGATGAATGAAATCCAGCGAAATCTGCACGCGCCGGCCATTCGGGGTTTCAATTTCCTGCTGGCCCACGCTGTGATGTAGCCGAAAAGCATCGAGCATCACGGATCCCAGGCTTGATTCGGCCGAAAATATTTCCTTCACGCTACGCCCCAAAAGCTCGCGCCGCGAGCGCCCTAAGAAACGTTCAACGGACGCGCTGACCAGTACCACCCGCGAGTCATGGGTAAAAAGCATGAGCCCATCCTGCAGGCTTGTCATAATCTGATCAACATTGTTCTTTAATGCTGAAAAGATTTCGCGGGCGTCCCTCATTTGACGTCCGAGATTGGCAATCTTCTGGCTCACTTGGCCGTATTCATCAACTTCTCCGGCGGGAGCATTGGTCCCGTGCCCATCTGTCATGCTGTCGAGACTGCGGTTTATGTGCTCCAGTGGTCCCAGAGCCACATGTGATAGCAGCGCAGCCAGAATAAGCGAACACAAAACTGCAATCCCAGACAATACCAGCGCATGCTGCAACCGTGGTGTGAGTTCGTTTCGGAGAAAAATTGTGGAAACACCGACGCGGATACTGCCAAAAACTGTCCCGTTCAACAGCATCGGCATGCTGACTTCATACACCGTAGGAGGGTTATAAATAAGCCGCAATTGCCGCCTGAAGCCAGCCGTTTGCATCGCCGAGAAGTCCGGCCGCTCGCCAATCTTTTTCCCAACCATATTCGGATCGGTATCGAGAATGGCCTTTCCGTCAGAGTCGAGAATGGCGGCGTCATAAACCGTGGGCCAGCTTCCCACCACGGAATCGAGCATGGTGTTGAGGTCGCGGTCGGTTCCCAGGTAATACGCAACCCCGCGCTTCACCGCCTCGGGATTGCTCGTATCCACCCGGGTGCTACTCAGATCAGGAGCGGCATTAGTCGCGAGATATGCCAACTGCGAAGTCAAATACATGGCCGTATCGTGTGCCGTAGAGATCCGCTGGTGAAGAATTTGCGAGATGTAGATGTACGACGCCCCTGAAACCAGTGCAGCCACCATGAAGGTGATGGCCAGTACGATTTGGGTCCTACGGCGCATGAAAAAAGTTTTAGTATTCAGCCGCTATTTGGCATGAGTCCGCTACAAATCCTTCACTTCTTCCGTTTCTTCCCTGTCGGCGCGCCCTGACTCGGCGTTCGAGCCGTACTCCTTCAGCTTGTTGTGCAACGTCTTCAGGCTTATGCCAAGAATGTCCGCGGCGCGCGTCTTATTGTTGTTGGTTGATTCCAGGGTTTTCAAAATCAGCAGGCGCTCAGCCTCCCCTACTGTGGTCCCTACTCCGACGCGAATTGAATCAGCATCGTCGAGCGATGGGCGTAACGGAGTATGACCAAATCCCGGAGGCAGATGTTTGGTCTCAATGACCGGCCCTTCGCACACGATCACCGCACGTTCCAGAGTATTGCGCAACTCGCGCACATTGCCGGGCCATGCGTAGGCCCGGAATGCATTCAGAACAGCCTCACTCACGGTCGCTATGCGGCGCCCGTGCTTGGCGCTCATATCGGCGAGGAGAGACTGCACAAGATCAGGGATATCTTCGCGGTGGTCGCGCAGCGGCAGCATATGAATGTTAAAAACATTCAGTCGGTAGTAAAGGTCATTCCGCAACTCGCCGCGTGCGACCGCATCCTCAGGAACTTTGTTGGTTGCGGCCAGTACACGGACGTCCACGGTGGTTTCGACCTTGCTGCCCAATCTTCGCAGCTTGCGGTCTTCCAACACCCGCAGCAGCTTGGCTTGAGTCGCGATTGGCATTTCGCCGATTTCATCCAGTAGCAACGTGCCGCCTTCAGCCAGTTCGAAGCACCCCGTGCGTCGCTCCAATGCTCCGGTAAAAGCACCTTTCTCGTGCCCGAAAACTTCGCTTTCGATCAAAGTTTCGGGAATCGCAGCGCAATTGATGGCAATGAATGGCTTCGTTCGGCGCGGGCTCAGCTCGTGGATCGTGCGCGCAACCAACTCTTTGCCCGTGCCGCTTGCCCCGGTAATCAGAACTGAAGCCGTGCTGGGAGCGACCATCTCGATGAGCCGGAATATCTCCTGCATCTTCCGAGAAGGCCCAACCAACGATCCTAGTGATCCGGTGTCTCGCAGTTTCCGGCGCGTAACTTCCAGCTCGGCGCGTGCCCCGAGCAGGGCAGATGCGTTTTGCAGAATTGCCCGCAGGCGATTGGTGTCGATCGGCTTGGTGATGTAGTCGTAAGCGCCCATGCGCATCGCCTGGACCGCGCTATCGATGGTTCCCTGCGCCGTCACCACGATCACCGCAATCGTCTGACTATCACCGGAAATTTTTTCGAGTAGTTCCAGGCCCCCCATGCGGGGCATCTTCAGATCGGTGATCACAATGGACGGAGACCATGCGCCGACCTTGTCATATCCCTCTTGACCGTCCGCCGCGATTTCGGCGGAATACCCCCACGAGGAAATAATTTCACTCAGTCCGGTACGCTCGTTCTCTTCGTCCTCTACGATCAATACCCTGCCTTGGCTCATTTGTTATTCATTATTCAGGCAGTTCGCTTTCACCGCAAGCTGCTCCGGAAATTGCTGATTCCAGGGGCCTGTCGCGCTTTTCATCATCAGTTACTATGGATGCATAAAACTCATGCCCGAGGCTTTGTGGAGAGCTAAAGACCAGGCGGCGCGACTGGCGGAGCTTACGGCCAGTACAGAAGACCGCGCCAAAGAACATCCCCTGCGTCGTGACGTACGCTCGCTCGGCATTCTGTTAGGCCGAGTGCTGGTTGAACAGGCTGGCGACGCCCTGTTTCAGCAGGTCGAGCGACTACGCCGTCTGTTGATCCAGGCGCGCCTCAATACGGAAACGCCTCCTCCGACTGCGGCGCATGCCCCCAAGTCCAATCAAGAGATGTCACAGGCTCGGGCGATCATTGAGGAACTGCGAGTCCAAGAAGCCTATCTGGTCACAAAAGCCTTCTCAATTTATTTCGAGCTCACCAATCTCGCGGAAACCAACCATCGCAAGCGCCGGCGGCGCGCAGGAAAACTGTATTCAGGCCAGCCTCCGCTTCCGGGATCCTTTCGCGGCACGCTGTTGCGAATGCGCGCGTCCGGAATGACTGGACAGCAGGCACTTGAGGCTCTACGAAAGGTAAAAGTTCAGCCGGTGTTCACTGCTCATCCCACCGAGGTTGCGCGCCGGACTGTGTTGCAAAAGCGCCGAAGGATCGCACGCCACCTCGAGTCAATCGACCAATTACCGCTGCCAGAAGCGGACGCCCTTGCCCTGGAGTCCGCGATATTGACCGAAATCACGGCGTTATGGGAGACCGACGAAGTCCGCGTGCAGAAACCGCTGGTCACCGACGAAATCCGCATGGGACTTGACCACTACCCTATGTCAATCTTCGAAACCCTTCCGCGTATCTACGCGGAAATTGGCGATGCATTCGAAAATGTGTATGGGCTGTGCATCCCCGTCGATCAGTTGCCGCAACCGTTGTCTTTTGGATCCTGGATCGGTGGCGACCGCGATGGCAACCCCTTTGTGACCGTTGAGAGTACACGCGAGGCTTTGCAGCGCGCGCAAAACACAATCGTGGCGCACTATATCGCAGAACTCGGGAGCATCGGCGAGCAACTGAGTTCTTCCGCAAAACAGGTGTCGGTTTCCGAGGCTTTCAGAAATCGGCTTGCGCAATACGTGCAGATGATGGGCGACGAACCCGCCCGACTCGCGCGCATCTCCGAGACCGAACTCTATCGCAAATTCTTGAGCTTCATGGTCACGCGATTACGGGATGTCAGTTCTGCCGGGGAGCACGCCTACCGATCAGCCCGCGAGTTCGAGTCTGATCTCGTGTACGTCCGCGAGAGCCTCGAAAGCAATCGGGGACAGCGCATGGCGGAACTCCTGCTGGATCCCTTATTACGCAAAGCTCGAACTTTCGGTTTCCACTTGGCCACGCTCGACATTCGTCAGCATGCCGCCGTTCATCACAAGGTACTTGTGGAATTGCAAAGTAGAGTTGGCAATCCCGCACGGCCGGTGGCTCCGCCGAACTCGCGCATATCACATAGCGATTCATTTTCTGAGGCCACAACCAACGCGATACAGGTTTTTCGTTGTGTTGCAGAGTGGAAAAAGATTTTCCCCGCGGGATGTATTCGCAGCTACATTATCAGTGGCTCCGAGTCCGAAAGTGACATTCAAGCTGTTCTTGATCTTGCCAACCGCGCGGGGGTCCAGGTTGCAGGCGCGGGAAGCGATCCCGGCCTGATGCCAGTCCCACTGTTCGAGTCCATCCATTCTCTGCGCAATTCGGCAACGATTATGGCGCGCGTGTGGAGCGACCCCCAGTATCGCAAGCTGCTCGATTCCTGGTCAGGTTGGCAGGAGGTGATGCTCGGCTACTCCGATTCCAACAAAGACGGCGGCATGCTGACCAGCATTTGGGAACTTTACAAAGCGCACAGGAGCTTGCATGCGGCTGCCCGCAAACACCACGTCAAGCTCAGACTATTTCATGGTCGCGGCGGCACAGTCGGGCGAGGCGGCGGCCCAACTCACGCAGCCATCCTGGCGCAACCGGCGGGAGATTTTTCCGGCGAGATTCGCATTACGGAGCAAGGCGAAGTCTTGAACTGGAAATATTCAGATCCGGTCTTGGCAGAGTGGAATCTCGAAATTCTGATTGCCGCCTGCCTCGAGGCTTTGACCCGGGTCGACGGCCCCCAGCCCGGAGCCGACGAACCTTGGGCTGAGATCATGGAACGAATGTCGGAGGATGCGTATCAGTTTTATCGCCGTAACATCGCCGATAGTGAAGATGTCCTGACCTACTTCGAGCAGGCGACTCCGGTCAATGAACTCGAGCATGCGCAAATCGGCTCGCGTCCAGCCCGCCGCTCCAAGGGAAGGAAACTGGAAGATCTGCGTGCCATTCCCTGGGTGTTTGGCTGGATGCAAAGCCGCCATGCATTGCCGGCGTGGTTTGGTATTGGATACGCCCTGGAGAAGTTTGCTGCGAAGGGTCATGAGCATGAGGCACAGCTTCAAGACATGATGTCAAAGTTCCCCTTGTTCTCTGATCTCATCCGCAACGTTGAATTGGCAATGGCCAAAGCGGATATCTCGATCGCGCAACTGTATGCGTCTCTGGTGAAAGACGAGCCTCTCCGTGAGCGTGTATGGACGATGATCGTTGAGGAGTTTGAGCGTACGCGGCGCATGCTGCTCCTGGTCAAGAAACAGGAGCACCTGCTGGAAAAAAATGCAGTGTTGTCGCGCTCCATCCGGCTACGTAACCCTTACGTTGACGCGATGAGCTTGATCCAGGTGGAATTACTCCGGCGCAAACAACTTGGAGATCATTCCGATGATCTGAATTACGCGCTGGGCGCGACTATCAACGGAATCGCCGCCGGACTTCACAATACCGGCTAGCCTGAAACCCAAAAACGGAGGACTTAGCTTCGCAGTTTAATCTCCTTTCGCTTCTTGACGGATTCGTATTTTCTTCGCCTGTACTTCCAATTACAAAACTCTTACGTTGATCTCACGATTTTGGTTGAACCTAAGTTGATGCCTCCCTAGTCTCTGTGGAAACGCAATACAGTATTCGCTGGAGAAACCTTAAAAATGAGACGGTACCGACTGATCGTTTGCCTAGTAGCGGCCACCGTAGTATGTTCGGCTGCGTTCGCACAAACCACTAGCCCCTATTACCACAAGTTTACGAATCTCCAGAAAAACACCTGGGGTCCTGGCTATGCTTTGCTTGCCCCGAGCTGGGGAATTTGCAGTTCATGTTCGCCCACCGCCAGTACCGTGAATTGGAAACGCACGAAGGGCATATCTTCTCCGTCGGTGAGCGGTAGCGCCGCTAAGCACCTGATCGGCGGAACACATGCCTACGCCGATATTCTTTGGAACGACCACCTGGTGGGCTCCTTTTCTACTCAGGGATTGCCGGATTACTCGCATACGCTGAGCAACAACGCTCACAACTTCATCTATGACGTTTATTTCTACGCCCAGAACTTGTCTTATTCCCAAGCCCTTGAGTTCGACATCAACCAGTTCATGGGCTCAAAAAACGGCAAAGGCTACATTTGGGGGCACGAATGCCGGATAGCGGGTGGTCATGAATGGGACACTTACGACAATGTCAACAAGAAATGGGTGGCGACCGGAGTGCCGTGCTACCCCAAGAACAACGCTTGGAATCACCTTGTCATTAAGGTCCAGAGGACTTCGGGTGGCAACCTGCTCTTCAAGTCCATCACTCTGAATGGCGTCACCCACACGCTCAATATCAACCGTCCGCCCGGTAAAACAAGCTGGAACGGAATCACCATCAATTACCAGCAGGATGGCAACAGCAAGATGTATGACTACGCGATTTGGCTCGACAAAGTAAACTTCACTCTTTGGTAGAGAACCTGCAAACTGCAAAGAAAAGGCGCCTTGCTGGAGAAAGGCGCCTTTTTCACGAGCTTTTGTTGGGAAGCTCAAATTCTTGATGTGACTAGATGCTAGACGATTCCCGCCGTCGCCAAAATCGGGTCCTCACTGTAGAACAACTTAGCTTTTTCGTCTATTCTGTGGAAAGAAATTGTTCGCTGGAGTACAAAGATAATGCCGATCTTCGAATACGTTTGCAACCAATGCCACCACGGGTTTGAAGCCCTGGTGTTCGGCCGTGACAAAGCAGTCTGCCCCAACTGCAACAGCAAAGATCTGGCGCCCCAACTCTCGGTCTTTGCTGTCCCCACAAAGGGTGGCGGAACGACCACTTCGGCTTCAGGCGCTTGCGGGAGTTGCGGTGATCCCCGCGGACCCGGTTCGTGCTCTTTACCCGAGATGGACTAACTCCTTTGTTCTGCGGCGCATCTGCCGGTAACTCCGGTACCCTCCTCAGAGAACCCGCGTAATTTTTCAAAAGCTTTGCGCTCCGTCACAATCCCTATTAGTCAAATGGATCGCCGTCACAATGCTCGCGTCTCGGTTCAACTGCCTGCTCAGGTATGGGGTTTGAATGCGTTCGGCCAGGCGTTCACCGATTCCGCGCTGGTCGTGAATATCAGCTTCGGCGGCATCGTCTTGCGTGGCGTGAACAGGCGAATTCGCATTGGAGAACTGCTCGACGTCCGCATAGAAAACTCCAATGCCCAGTTTCGCGTGATTTGGATTGGCCCTACCGGCGACTTGGGGTTGCAGAATCTCACCGCCGAAACGTTCCTCCCGAAAGCCGTCCTTCTACACTGCGCACAAGCTGCGGCTGCCTGCTGACAACTGAAAACCTTCACCTTTTAGACTGCTGTTTACTCGCACGCCACTTTTATATATCCTGCGACTTCCGTTTCGGAGGCCATACTTGCGCATATTCTCCATCGTTCCCGGCATATTGATATTCGCATCACTGATTGCAGCACAGGAAAACCGCAACATTCAGCTGATGCCCTGGCCGTCAAACATCAAAACCACCGCTGGCGGACAGCTGGTCATTCAGAATTCATTTTCTGTCGGTCTCCAGAACAATGATCCGCGACTGCGCAAGACGGCGGAGATTTTCCTCAACGATCTGCGCCGGCACACCGGATCATTGCCGTTGGATTTCGCTATCACCGATCAACCCGGCCAGGCCCAGTTGCGCATCAGCAGTCAGCACCCCAGCAAAGAAGTACAGGAATTGGGCGAAGACGAGTCTTACAAACTCGAAGTCGCTGCTTCTGGGGCGGAACTGACCGCACCTACTACACTCGGGGTCATGCGAGGCTTGCAGACTTTTCTGCAATTGATCGAGATTACACCTCAGGGCTTCGCCGTTTCCTCAGTCGTGATCGAAGACAAGCCACGTTTTCCCTGGCGCGGATTGATGATCGACTCCGGTCGCCATTTCATGCCGCTTGATGTGATCAAGCGCAATATCGACGCCATGGCAGCCGTCAAGCTGAACGTATTTCATTGGCATCTATCCGAGAACCAGGGCTTCCGGATCGAGAGCAAGAGATTCCCCAAGCTGCAGGAAATGGGATCGGACGGTCTTTACTACACCCAAGCTGAAGTTCGCGACGTTATTTCTTATGCGCACGATCGCGGCGTTCGCGTGGTGCCGGAGTTCGATATGCCGGGACACAGCACCTCGTGGTTTGTCGGTTATCCGGATCTGGCCAGCGCGCCGGGCCCTTACTCCATCGAGCGTAAATGGGGAGTGTTCGACCCGGCGATGGATCCGACTAGGGACAGTACTTACAAATTTCTCGACGCGTTCATAGGCGAAATGGCCGCGCTTTTCCCCGATCAGTTTTTCCATATCGGTGGGGATGAGGTGAATGGAAAACAGTGGGACGCAAACCCGAAGATTCAGGAGTTCATGCATTCGCATGGCCTGAAAAGCGACGCCGATCTTCAGGGATATTTCGTTGAACGTGTGCAAAAAATCGTAGCTAAGCACGGCAAAACTATGGAGGGCTGGGACGAGATTCTCCGTCCCAATATGCCCAGCAGCATTGTCATTCAATCGTGGCGCGGTCAAAAGTCACTGGCTGATGCCGCGAAGCAGGGCTATCGCGGACTGCTTTCTTCCGGGTATTACCTTGATCTGAATTATTCGACAACGTCGCATTACACCGTTGATCCAATGTCTGGAGACGCCGCGAATCTTACGGATGCCGAAAAGGAAAAAATACTCGGCGGCGAAGCCTGCATGTGGTCAGAATATGTTTCCCCGGAAAACATGGATTCGCGCATCTGGCCGCGCATGGCTCCAATTGCAGAACGCCTGTGGTCTCCGCAGAACATCACTGATCTGGCTTCCATGTACGCGCGCATGGCTCAGGTCAGTGCTTGGCTTGACGCGTACGGATTGAACCACAACACCCAATACGTTCCCATGCTGCAGCGCATCGCCGGGACTGATGACATCTCCGCGCTCAAGACTCTGGTTAACCTGGTTGAGCCGGTAAAGGGATATGCCAGAGAAGCGCTCGCTACTTCTGAACCCACTGCGCTCAGTCCGCTCCATCGAGTTGTGGACGCCGCCCGTCCCGAGAGCGAAGCTGCACGTGAATTCTCAAAACTTGTCGATGCCTTTGTTTCCGGAAAAATCAAACCAGGAATGGAAGCCGAGATCCGCACCCAACTGACCCGTTGGAGAGACAACGACGAAAACCTGCAGCCACTGGCGGCGCGCTCTTCTCTGGTGCAGGAAGTAGCGCCGCTTTCGCAGAATCTTTCCGCTGTTTCCGTGGCCGGATTAAAGGCTCTCGAATACCTCGATCGCGGAGAAAAAGCTCCGGCAGACTGGGAGACCCACCAGCTTGCTCTGATGCAGGAAGCATTTCAGCCCAAGGGGCAGGTCATGCTGATGATCGTACCGGCGACGCAGAAGCTCGTTCAGTTCAGTGCAGGGCAGACGCCTACAACCTTGGCGCTCCCGAAAACACCAGGCGAATAAATCTTTCGGTCATGCGGCTACACCTCGCAGCATGCGCCTGAAACTTCTCTTTGGCTGAAGCACGGGCACGCTTGCTGGCCACGGCTCTTCAACTCCCATGAGCGCCATGGCTCCTCCGACGAGTGCCATGTTCTTGGTGAAATTGATCATTTCAGTCATGCGCTGCTCCGGCTGCTCCTGTTCCCAAAAGTCATGCATCACGGGTGAGACTCCAGCCAGAAACCCGACAATAGCCGCTGTGCCGATCTTGGGCTTGATCCCAAGCAGAATGCTTACTCCCCCGGTTATTAACATTGCACCGGTTGCCCGAACAGCGAGGTCCGGCTTGGGAACGTTCTTAGAGGCGGCATATCCCGCCATGTGTTCTGTCGATTTGAAATGATTGATGCCGCTCATTACAAAATATCCGCCAAAGATCAGGCGCCCAAGAAGAAATGGAACTCGCATGATGCCTCCAGAATGGATTTGGATTCCTGGCAAAGTGGCGCCGTTGCCCCAGGAACCGTCCGTCGCCCGCCGCCGGACACCACTCACGGTCCGGCTCCTGCTAAACTTTCTCTTTGACCCCAGCCATTCATACCCAGGAACTCCGCCGCCATTACCAGATGGGAAGCGCGCTCATCCGCGCGGTTGACGGAATCACAATCAACGTCGCAGAAGGCGAGTTCGTGGCTCTTCTGGGAGCTTCAGGTTCCGGAAAATCATCGTTACTGAATCTCATTGCAGGCCTCGATTCGCCGAGTTCGGGCCAAGTCGTGGTCGATGGCAAAGACCTCGGACGCCTCTCTCGCGAAGAACTAGCGCAATTTCGGCGCCACGTTGTAGGCATGGTTTTCCAGTCATTCAATCTGGTTCCGCGAATGAGCGTGCTGGAAAATGTTGAACTCCCGTTAAGATTCGCCGAAGTCGAACGCGGAAAACGTTCCAACCTTGCGACCCGTGCGTTGGAGCGTGTAGGACTCGGGAGCAGACTTAAGCATCGCCCGATCGAACTCTCCGGAGGCGAACAGCAGCGGGTGGCGCTGGCGCGAGCTTTGGTCAATGATCCAAAAATCCTTTTAGCTGACGAGCCCACCGGCAATCTCGACAGCAAAACGGGAACGGAGGTGATGGACCTCATCCGTGATCTGAATCAGTTCATGAGAATGACCGTCGTCCTGGTCACCCATGAACAATTCCTGGCCGAAAACTACGCAAATCGTCTGATCTCCCTTGCCGATGGTCACCTGGTTTCCGATCAGCAGAACCTGAAGGTCGCAGTGCGGGGTGAGGCATGAAGCTTTACGACTCCATCGACCTCGCGGCCCGCAACCTGCGCGAATCCGTTCTTCGCAATTCTCTGACGACTCTGGGTATCGCGGTCGGCGTAGCTTCCCTGGTGGCCATGCTCTCGCTGGGGGTTGGCTTGCAACGGCTTGCTTCGCGCCATCTGAGGACCTCGGGTTTGTTCGATACCGTGGTTGTCACCTCACGTCGTGATATGCGGAGCTTCAACCGCGAGCAGGAAACAAATGGGCCATCGCCCGCGGAAAGTCCCGAACTCGACGAATCCGCTCGCACGAAAATCGAGAAACTTCCAGATGTTGCCGAAGCATATCCCGATATCCGTTTCATCACGGAGTTCCGATTCGATGATAAGCCGCACCTCACCATGGTCGCCGGACTGGCGTTTTCTTCCAAAGACAGCGACGGATTCGAGGGCATGCAGGGACACTTCTTTTCAGCGGATGACGCACACGAAGTAATCATCCAGAAAAACCTCGCTGCCGAATTGTTGGGTAAACCGCCGGCGCGTGGAGATGAAAACGTCACCGTCTCAGAGTTAGCAAAGCCTTTGCTCGGAAAACCGATCATCATGCGCTATGGCGAGCGAGATTCGTCAGCCGCAGGCGCGGACGCCTCTTCATATTCGGTTATTTCGCGTGAACTGCCTCTCACGATTGTCGGCGTGACCGATCTTGATCCAGACAGCATGCGTGGCGCTGCGCGCGCGCGTCTTTTCCTTCCGGAAAAGCTGCTCCTCACTCTCCATGCCATGCAGGCTTACAATTTTCGCGATTCCACCGGCATGCCGTCGAATCAACCGACGTATACCACTGTGATCGCCCGCGTCACCGGCGCCGGGAAAGTCGATTCCGTTGAACAGGCAATCAAGAAACTCGGCTTCAACACCTTTTCGATTCTTGACGCCAGTAAAAGCATGCGCCGCTTTTTCGCCATTCTTGATCTTTTTCTTGGAATTTTCGGCAGCCTGGCCTTGACCGTCGCATCGATAGGCATCATCAATACTCTGGTTATGGCCATTCTCGAACGGCGGCGCGAGATCGGCATTATGAAAGCCATTGGCGCTAGCGACAATGACGTGCGTGGACTGTTTTTCGCCGAAGCGGGCGCGATGGGGGTTCTGGGCGGGGTGTTTGGCGTAATCATGGGCTGGATCATAGGTCGCATGATCAACTTCGGAACGAATGTTTACATGCATCGGCAGGGTTTTCCGCCGGAACATTTCTGGGCGGTACCCTGGTGGTTGGTGCTCTTCGCTCTGGGTTTTGCATTTCTGATCAGCCTGGTCTCGGGACTATATCCAGCATCGCGGGCGGCGAAGCTCGACCCCGTGCAGGCTTTACGTTACGAGTAAACCTGTGGCGGTTGCTTATTGTTTCCGTTCTCCGTAGCAGAGAACAATAAACCTTAACGATAAATAATCTAGTCTTGTGGTGGTTCCTCGTGATACCTCGTGATTACGGAAGTTGTTTTCTGCTTGCGCTGGCGGCGTTCTTGCTTCTTTGCCCATATAGCGCAGCTCAGGGCCGAATCGACTGCAGCAGCGTGAATAGCAAGATCCTGCATCGCGCTGTGCGCTACTGTGTGATGCTGCCGCCCAGTTACGAAACTGACAAAAACGGAAAGTACCCTGCGCTCTATTTTTTTCACGGCCTGGGCGAAAACGAGCAGACGCTTCTCCGCAGTGGCGGTTGGGGTCTGATCGAAGATCTTCGCCAGCAACACAAAATCGGCGACTTCCTTATGATTGCGCCTGAGGGTCGTGGCAGCTTTTTCATCAACGACGCCGCCGGTGGCGATCGTTATAGCGACTTCTTTCTCTCTGAATTCCTGCCCTACATCGAAACTCATTTTCGAGTGCTTCATGACCGCCGCCATCGCGGCGTCACCGGTCTTTCCATGGGCGGATACGGCGCTTTGCGCCTTGCGTTCGCACATCCTGAATTGTTTGGCTCGGTGAGCGCCCAGAGTCCGGCATTGATTACCGAGACACCCAAGCAGATGAACGCCGATTTGCGAGACGCGGGTCCGTTGGCACGACTGCTCGGCAATGTTTTCGGCAATCCGATCGATCCTGCGCACTGGACCGCGAATAATCCCTTTGAATTGGCCCGGAAAAATCGCATCGCCATCAAAACCCAAGCCATCTACTTCAATTGCGGCGAGCAGGATGAGTTTGGCTTCGCTGAGGGCGCGAGTAAACTGCACCTCCAGTTGCTCTCTGAAAGCATTCGGCATGAATTTCATCTCTATCCGGGTGGCCACGACGCTGAATACTTCCTCTCGCACCTGCATGAAACCGTCGAATTTCATTGGAAGTTGTTCGCCAGTCCGACTCGGAATTAGGGCAACAATGATTCAGGGGAGCGAGAAATGCGGAAGGCACTTTTACATTTGAAGAAGTCTGACCCGGTCATGCGGGCAATCATCGAACGCGTTGGCCCGTACCGGATTGAATTCGGAGAACCGGTCTTCCATAGCCTCGCCGAGGCCATCATTTATCAGCAACTGAATGGCAAGGCGGCTTTGACCATCTTTAATCGTTTTGCGGCGCTTGCGGGCGATCCGCTCACCCCGGAAGGAATTTTGAAGCTGAAGCCCGAGCAGATGCGAGCCGTCGGGCTCTCCAAACAGAAGTCTTCCTACTTGCTGGATATGGCGGAGAGAGCTCATCGAGGCCAACTCGACTTTACCCGTTTAGCTGATATGACAGATGATGAAGTCATCGAGCACCTCACCCAGGTAAAGGGCGTCGGCGTCTGGACTGCGCATATGTTCCTCATGTTCACGCTGCGCCGGCAAAATATTCTTCCGATTGGTGACTTCGGCGTTCGCATGGCAATTTACAAGCTATACATGGAGAAAAAAGCCTTGCGGGCAGTTAAGGCGAAGGCCAAGAAGAATGGCCGCCTTGCAAAAGGGCACACCCGAAAGGCGAAGCCGGTGAAAATCATTCTGCCCACCCCCGAGCAGATGGAAAAGATCGCTAAATCATGGGAGCCGTATCGGAGCGTGGCGAGCTGGTACCTCTGGCGGAGCCTCGATGTTAAGACCATCGGCTGAACCCTGGGCATCTGGCGGTGCTTAAAGCCATCGGGCCCCTGATTATGCTTAAATGAAGCCAATGGGCGATTCCAAAATCCGCGTTCTCGTTGCTAAGCCTGGTCTAGACGGCCACGACCGCGGCGCTAAGGTGATTGCGCGCGCTCTTCGAGATGCCGGCATGGAGGTCATTTACACAGGTCTGCGCCAGACTCCCGAAATGATTGTGAATGCAGCATTGCAGGAGGACGTCCATGTAATCGGGCTCTCCATTCTTTCTGGCGCGCACAACGCCATCGTCCCTCGAGTGATGGAACTCTTGAAGCACAACAAAATGGACGACGTGCTGGTGGTATTGGGCGGAATCATTCCCGATCAAGATATCGAGAGCTTGAAAAAGGGAGGCGTCGCAGCCATTTTCCAGCCCGGCACAGCGATGGACGACATCGTTCAGTTCATCCGCGCTAACGTTTCCTCGCGCGGAGTCACCGCAGGCAATTGATTCACTTCTGCTCTGTGCAGAGAATATCCTTCCCGGCAGCTTGCAATCTTTCCCACCCTCCATGATTTGCGCCTCGCCTAAAGCTGGTTTAACGTAGCAGTCGTTCATGCCGACAGAAACTTCCAATTCCATTCTCACCACCCGGGTTGATGCAACTTCCGCGCGCTTCGAAGCCAACATGCGGTTCTTGGCTGATCTGGTCTCCGCCGTACGCAATGAGGAAGAACAGATTCGCGAGGGTGGTGGGCCTAAAGCCATTGAAAGCCAGCACAAGAAAGGACGGCGGACTGCCCGCGAGCGCATTCAAATGCTGGTCGATCCTGGCAGCTTTTACGAACTGGGCATCTACGCCGCTTATCGAATGTACGAAGAATGGGGCGGAGCACCCGGAGCCGGCGTTGTCACCGGTCTGGCTCGCATTGAAACTCGCCTGGTAATGATCATCGCCAACGATGCCACCGTGAAAGCCGGGTCTTTTTTCCCCATGACGGCGAAGAAAGTAATTCGCGCACAGAATATCGCCATTGAAAATCACATCCCCACGATTTACCTGGTGGACTCTGCCGGCGTTTTCCTGCCGCTACAGGAAGACGTTTTCCCCGACACTGATGATTTCGGCCGCGTTTTTCGCAACAACGCCGTAATGTCCGCGACGGGCATTCCACAAATTGCCGCAATCATGGGTATGTGTGTCGCCGGCGGCGGATATTTGCCGGTTATGTGCGATCACGTTCTCATGACCGACGGCAGCGGGCTTTTTTTAGCCGGGCCGGCACTGGTGCAAGCAGCCATTGGCCAGAAAACGTCGGCTGAAGAACTCGGCGGCGCGTCCATGCATTCCACCATCAGCGGCACCGTGGATTTCCATGAGCCCACTGAGGAATCGTGTCTCTCGCGAATCCGGTCGATCATCGAGAAATGGGGTTATCGGAGGCAGTCACCCTGGGACCGCAAGAAACCGGTGCCGCCCGCACTTGCGGCCGAAGAAACATACGGCATCTATGATTCCTCGCCCTCCCGCCCCTATGACGTGAAGGAAGTAATCGCCCGCATTACCGACGCCAGCAAGTTTGATGAGTACAAGCCAGAGTACGGGAAGACCCTGGTTTGCGGGTATGCCCGAATTGGAGGATTTGCGGTTGGAATTGTGGCCAACCAGAAACTACATGCCCAGGCCATAGACCATGAGGGCCATAAGCGTATGGAGTTCGGCGGCGTTATCTACACCGAGTCGGCCGAAAAAGCCGCCCGCTTCATCATGGATTGCAACCAGAACCTGGTGCCGCTGGTTTTTCTGCACGACGTCAATGGTTTTATGGTCGGACGCGACGCGGAGTGGAGCGGCATCATTAAAGCCGGCGCGAAAATGGTCAATGCGGTTTCAAATTCTGTGGTGCCGAAAATTACTGTTATTCTCGGGGGTTCCTTCGGGGCTGGGCACTATGCCATGTGCGGCAAGGCCTATGATCCCCGTTTCGTATTCGCTTGGCCGACTGCAAAATACGCGGTCATGGGCGGAGACGCAGCTGCTGGAACTCTGGTCGAAATCAAGATTCGGCAACTCGAGCGTAGCGGCAAGGTGCTCAGCGAAGAGGACAAAAAACAGTTGTATGAATCGGTCAAACAGACGTACGACGAACAAATGGATCCTCGATACGGAGCAGCCCGGCTCTGGATTGACCGCATCATCGACCCAGTTGAAACCAGGGACGCCATAACCATTGCTCTGGAAGCTGCGGCGCTCAATCCCGACGTTGCCCCGTTCAAGGTCGGCGTATTGCAAACCTGAACAACTCGGTTTCTTGTCTAACGTCAGGACGGGATTGTCATGGTTCCGTCCCTGTGCTAGGTTAAATGCAACTCACGCCTTTCCGTTCCCCAATCGCGCGCCGTTCTAAATTGGCCCGCAAATTGAGCGTGTTCGATAGGTGGTTTCCCATGAAAGAGATTCTGCCGTCCATGCCAGCCGAACGCCACAACGAACAAGACTTCGCCAATCGCAGACTGATCCGTCCAGCCCTTAACCACTCTAACCACGCCGCTCCGAACCACGGACCGACACCTTCCGCAGGCCGGGAGAAGGCGGAGCGCTCGAATGGCGCCCGCAAGGCGCCGCCTCCAGACCAGACCAACGCCGAAAATTTTTATTATCAAAAGCAAATGCAATCGAAGACGCCGATGGTGATCGTCCTATCTGACGGCGAAGAAATTCATGGTACGGTTGAGTGGTATGACAAGACGTGCATCAAGGTGAACCGGAACGGCTCCCCGAACCTCATGATCTACAAGCCTTCAATAAAATATCTGTACAAAGAGGGCGAAGGAAAGAAGTAACTCTGCTGAAGAAGTCAGGCGCTTTTAGAAGTCACCTGCAGGCACCCTAAGATTGTCGCTTGCCGGGTAAGTCGGTCACACCTCTCAGCTAGACCGTCAGGGATTAAGTCCCAATCCGGTACAACCATGCTCAGGTATAACCGAGGAAGTGCTTGCAGCGCCTGCAATCTCAGTCGAAAGGCATTTTCTTGGAGCGCGGAGGCCGATTCCACTGACGATGGGTCAGACGCATTTCTAGCGACTTCTCCCAGCCTGATCAGGATGCCGGCATTAGTCGCTGCACACCAAACGTAGTCGGCGGCAGCCAGCATACGCTCGCGATGAATTCTCCGGAAATCTGGAACCGGAAGACGGTCGCGCAGATAGTCTCTCTCCCGGCAATCCATCAGGTTGCGAAAGGCTTCCACATCCATCGGCCGGAGCTGAGATCTGAGGTGGTCAAGATCAACTGCCGCCGACGAGCGGCCTCTGAGCATCCACAGGATTGCAAGTAGCGCAACGATACTTGCAGAAAGGAGAATCCAGGCAACGACTGTCATTACTCCACCAACCGCTGCAATTCTTCATTCCAGGACTCGAGATCAACTTTGTGCAAGCCCTGTCCAATGGTTTGCGCCGATCTCTCAGGACGAAAAGTGTAAATCATCCAGACCAGCACACAAACATGGAACCCAACCATCCGGACCAAATCCATCGCGACGTAGCCTCGCGAACCTATTGTTGACATCAACACTGTCGCCGCCATTTCAACACTGGAATTTACCCCGAAGCCCAGAACCAAGCCCGCCGCCAAACTTCTCCAAGGCAAGTGGAAAACCTTGGTGAATGCAAGTAGAACAAACAACACTCCGATGTTTATCACACCAGCGGAAAAATTCAACACTTCAAATGCATCCGTTACGCGCTGAATCCCGGGTTGGGAAATTATGCCCGAAACGGTCGCGGCAACGAGAACAAATAGCGCGGCTGCCCAGCGCAGCAACGGCCACAAAGCACGGGCAACAGGTGAATGATTCATCACCAGAACCGCGGAAATTTCATACAGGCTTGCAAGTTGCAGCAAACCGCTTATCACGATTCCCACAACCAGTGTCCAACGGTAAGTCAGGACCGACGAATGCGAACGGAGAATTAGAAGATTAAGGATTAGCAGTACCGCAAAGTGAAATTCCTGAAAGCATATGTAGCTGATAAAAACGGGAAATTGCTTGTGTACACCCATTCGCAACATCTTTATCAGGCAAAACGCCAGCAAGAGATGAGGAGCGATCCAGAAGTACAATTGGATGAAAACCATGGGTTGCCAAGAATCATATGTCCCGGACTCGGCAACCCACAATGTATTTGTTCAAATTAGGTGCACTTGACTCCAATCGGGCAGTAAGGGCTGTCGGCTCGAACGAGGGTTGGAGCGGAAAGAGCGGTCATGAGCGTTAGCGCAGCAAGAAACAGCAGTGTTTTCTTCACGGCGAAACTCCTTATTGAAGTGGAAGTTGCACCGTGATAATGTGGGCTGCGACGTGCCTCCGCACGGAAACCGCACTTTTGTTAGAGTTCCGAGAAACGTAACTAAGAAGCTCTTGAAGACGTAATCAACATGACCCTGAAGTCGGCATTCGAAGACCTCTCTCGCACCACCCTGCGGGCGGTTTTTGGCTGTTTGGGAAAGCTCGAATATCTGGCCGGACTGCGGGCGCACGAAGGCGACTACGCTCACTGGGGTTTCGGCAAAGTTCATGGTCATGCCGCGGCCAACAAGGCCCTCGGGACGGCCCACCACGAAGCGGTTTCGGAAGTGCTGTCTATGCCGCTTGGAAGACTATTAGAAGATGTCCAAGAGTCCAGCCGTGCCGCTGGGGTCGAGATCGAGGAATATCTTGTGAAGTTGGCCCAGCGTGGCGACGCTCTGTTACCCGAGCAGCCGGGCGCGGGATCCACCCGACATCTTAGTTCAGTGCTCCACGCTCTTTTGGGGTTGGTCCGGAATCGGGAACGGAACGCCACTCGCCGAGCCTCATAGCTACGCCTACGATCTGCCCGACTACTTCCGCCTGCGAGACCCGGACAACCTTGGGAGGCACCGGCGACAACGGGTGCGATTGCAAAATCATGTCTTCGCGCCCCACCGTACACCAACAACACACATACCCGTCTCGCGTCTCCACAAAGTAGATAGGACGCTCGTATTCGGAGCGCCAGCCGCCCTCGGCGACTTTGCTGCGCCCTTCATCCACTTGAATGAAGCTGCCAGGAGGCAGAATCGGGTACATCGTCAGGTCTTCACTGCCAACGTATCCGTACGTGAAATCGACCTTTGAATACTGCTCCAGGTACATCAGCGGAACTGTGCCCCATTGTTCGACCATTCGCCCAAAGTTCAGCGTTCTGCGTGGGTCGAACGCGGGATCGAGGCGTACGGGTATTTGTACGGCCCGGGTGTTGGCCAGCGCATCTGATAAATGCGATTTCGGGGGGGACGAAAGCTCCAGGTCCGAGATTGGAATGTTCAAATCCACTCCGTACCAGGCCAGCAACTCTCTCATGTCTTTGTGGTAAATCACCGCTAATGAGTACAGCCGATAAATGCTGGGAATGACTCCCTTGGTTTCGAAGTCTGAAAGCCGACTGATCGGAATAAAGTACTCTTCATTGCTGCGCTTGCGCGCAATCTGCTCACTCGATGTTTCGATGTCACGCATTGTGAGCCCCAGCTTTTCGCGCCAGCTACGAAGGCTATGTCCGCCCATAAGCACCACCCCCTGGACACAAAGATACGAAACTTAGTTCAGGTCTGCTTTAAGCAGTATCTGGTTTTTTCGGAATTCGATAAAAAAGCCAAATGCTTGAGGTTTCGCGACCGCGCGGTCGGAGCCTCCCCTTGTTCTGATTTCGTAACACACGCATGCCAGACTTTCAAGCATTTCCTCTAAAGCAAGGGAAACAAAATAGGTTTCGCGCGGGATTAGCGAGTGCGAACGTTTTGACGATATCTGTGGAAATCTGTCAGGTTCGCCAACGCAGTCAGCGCGGTGGCGTTCACGGCAAAGAATTGCCTTTCCCACTTTTCCAAACGCAATATCTCAGGAAGTGCCGCCAGGACAAAGGCCATGCCTATCTCAGCCTTGCCGTGAATCGAGAAATTCACAAGATTTCGCCCTCGTCCCGGATATCTGGTTGTGAGACTCAAGCCAAGCAACGAGCCACCGCACGCCAGAGATCCATACGCCGCGCGTCGATTCTTACGTAACAAAGCGAGAGCCCCAGCGATCAACACGCCTGCAATCAGATAGTCCGCGCTGCGATGCATTTCAGGAGAGACGAGTTTGGGAAGACGCCGCGTGACGGCGTCAGTAGCACTGCTCAATACTGCCATCGCATATTCCGGTTAGGTTCTCGCACAAAGATGCCGGTGAAGGAGTATCCCATCGTAAGCCCCACAATAGTTGCTATCCCGCAGGCCAAGCCCAGGTGTGTCCGCGTGTTCTTGCGGACGTCAATGGCGTCGCTGAGACTCGATCGCAGCTCTGCCACCGACAAGTGCAGACGCTGCCGCTCTTCCGCTGCCTTCTTCTCCAGAGCGTACTTCGTGACCTCATCCATTGCTACCTCTCTCAACCTCTGGCTTCGCTTCGCAACCAGGCTCGATCGGCTTTAATGACCTCTACCGTTTTCGGAAATCGCCCCTTGGAGCGGAATTCGTTGTAGGCAAGAAATGCAGAAATTGCGCCTCCAGCGGTCCAAACGAAACCAACGATGATTAAAGCGAAGAACCATGCGTACGCGCTGCCGACGAAAGCGTGCGCGACGATTGCAACCGCTGCCGCTGTGAACAGCAAAAATCCGGTAAACGCCAATGCAAACGCGACCAGGGAGAGCGGAAGGGCGACCTTAATCGATCCCATCGTGTCTTGCAGTTCGGACTTCACTATCTGCCAGCGGGTGGTTGCAAACTCCTTTAATTCCTCAAGAATCTCTCGAACCAGTGCGCGCAAACTGCGTTGATGATTCTCTACGCCGGCGGCGTATCCTGTGCTGCGAGTTTCATTCATGATGGCTTCTCCAGATTCTGAGCCCGGAACCGGCCGCGAAAGCGGCAACAGCTACTCCTGCCACCAGATGGATTGGCCGTTCTTCCGCCATGTAGGTCGCGGCGCGACTTATCCCATCCCATGCCGTGAGAGCCGTCTCTCGCAGGTGCAGCAAGGAACGACCGGCCTGAAAAGATACGCGATCAAAAAAGCTCTCTCTGTTCCAGGAGGGCGCCCTCATGCCTGGGCTAAACGACACAACCTGAGAACCGGTTTCCGGCTTTGGTTCGAGTTGCTTTGGTTCGCCTTGAGGATAAACGGGGATCGGCTCCGCCATGGTATGCACCCTATTCTGTCTCTTTTTGGATGGCGTCAATGTGACATGCGTCTATGCGTAGAACACACAAAAAGGAGAACTGCCTGCCATCGAGAGGCCCTTGAGCTGAAACACGCAGGCCGGCCTGTGCCGGCCTGTAATTCTAAACTCGGGATGGTAGAGCTAGTCGGCTGCCTGCGAGACTTCTCCGCCGGCATAAACCAGAGGAGTATTCACCAGGTGTTCGCTCAGGAACCAGGCTTCGAGCTCGTTGCTTCGGAGTACATCGCTGACTGCCATGTCATTTGTGCCGTGATCGCCTAGTTTGTCGGCGCGATCAGCGATTTCGCGACATTGCCGAATGATGACCTGGTGAGCATCGAGCAGCCGGGAAATGACGACTGGCACCTCTTCCCTTCCTCGCGGCGGCCGTTCAATCTGAGTGGTTTCGGCCACGTCGGCGGCCATGGCGATCGCCAGGCCACCCAATAACTGAATGCGCTCTGCAATGGTGTCCACGATTTCGACCTGCTCCCCGAAGTGCTTGTCATAGAGCAAATGCAGTTGATAGAAGGTGGGACCTGCAACCTGCCAGTGAGCTTTCTTATAAAGATCCCGCAAAGTCATGCTGTCAGCCAGTAACTGATTAAGCTTTTCGGTCATTTCCAGCCGAACCGGCTCTTCCAATTCCAGATGAAAGGCGTGAGTGACGGTTCCATACGATTGAATTTCTCTGCCCCGCTGGTGAACTCTCGGTTCGGCAGAGCTGGCGTGATTGCCGGAATGGTCTTTCTTAGCCATCGAAAATTCCTCCTTGCTGTTTTTTTATTGCATATTGGGATGACTGGGAAACAAAGCTGATTCTTTGCCTCTCAAAAGGCACCTTCTCAAACAATGGCGTTGGACCGATTGTTGGATGCGTCCAGTTCCAGGGCGCCGCAGTCTTTTTTCCGCATCTGCAGCCGCCAGAAGCTTACGCCGGACACAGCAAAATTTCCAATTATCTTCTATGATGAAAGGTTCCCATTCATTGCTTGGAGAAGGCAGACTTGGCACAAACTCCGCTTATTGAAGAATTGCAGAAAGCCACAGCAGAATCCAGGAACGGCGACGGCCTGGAAGTGCTGGAAACCCGCGAGTGGCTCGATTCCCTGGATTATGTGCTCGCCAAAGGCGGCCCCGAGCGGGCTGGCCGGCTCCTGCAGCAGCTTCAGCTTCACGCCCGCCGTGCAGCCGGAGTAAATCTTCCCTTTACCGCCACTACCCCGTACCAGAACACCATTTCGGTCCGCGCCCAGGCCGCCTTTCCAGGTAGCCAGGAGATGGAACGTCGGATCAAAAGCCTGGTTCGCTGGAACGCTATGGCAATGGTGGTCCGGGCGAATCGGGTCGAGAGCGGAATCGGCGGCCACATTTCAACCTATGCCTCAGCCGCGACTCTTTACGAGGTTGCATTTAATCATTTCCTTCACGCGCGCACTGACGGAGGCGATCGGGACATTGTTTATTTTCAGGGTCACGCCGCGCCGGGCATGTACGCCCGTGCATTTTTAGAAGGGCGTCTTCCCAAAGAGAAGCTCGATAATTTTCGGCGCGAACTGAACCCCGGCGGCGGTCTCTCGTCCTATCCGCACCCCTTGCTGATGCCCGAATTCTGGGAGTTCCCCACGGTCAGCATGGGTCTTGGCCCGTTGCAGTCCATCTATCACGCGCGATTTATCAAGTACCTGGAAAATCGCGGATTGAAGACGACCACCGGCGGCAAAGTTTGGGCATTTCTCGGCGACGGCGAAATGGACGAGCCGGAATCGCTCGGTTCGATCACCCTCGCCTCGCGTGAGCGGCTCGACAATCTGATCTGGGTCATCAACTGCAACCTGCAGCGTCTCGATGGTCCAGTCCGCGGCAATGGCAAAATTATTCAGGAACTCGAGGCTATCTTCCGCGGCGCCGGATGGAATGTCATCAAAGTCATCTGGGGCACTGACTGGGACAGCCTCTTCCAGAACGATCGCGACGGTTTGCTGGTGCGCCGATTGGGCGAAATCACCGACGGTCAGTTCCAGAAGTTTTTCGTCGAGAGCGGCGCTTATTTCCGACAAAATCTCTTCGGCACCGACCCGCGTCTTCTCCGAATGGTGGAAAGGTTCTCAGACGAGCAGCTTTCTCGCATGCGGCTGGGCGGACACGATCCTATCAAGGTGCATGCTGCTTACAAGTCGGCAGTCGAGCACTCCGGATCGCCCACCGTTATTCTGGCAAAGACAATCAAGGGCTACGGACTCGGCGAAGCTGGCGAAGGCAAGAACATCACCCATCAGCAGAAAAAGTTAAACGAAGACGAACTTCGTATGTTCCGCTCACGTTTCGGCATTCCGATTCCGGACGAGCAGTTGCACGAAGCTCCGTTTTATCGTCCTGCGGACGACAGCCCTGAAATCCGCTACATGCAGGAGCGCCGCAAACAGCTTGGCGGCTATATGCCGGAGCGCAAGGTCCGATCGAAGCCGATCCCCCAGGTTTCCGAAAGTCATTTCGAAGAGTTCTACAAAGGCACCGAGGGCCGTGAAGTTTCAACCACCATGGTCTTCGTCAGGATGCTCGCCAAACTGTTACGTGATCCAGAGATCGGCAAGCTCATCGTGCCCATCATTCCAGACGAAGCTCGCACCTTCGGCATGGAAGCCTTGTTTCGCCAGGTCGGAATCTATTCCAGCGTGGGCCAGCTTTATGAGCCCGTCGATATGGACACCCTGCTCTACTACAAGGAAGCCAAGGACGGACAGATTCTTGAGGAAGGAATCACCGAAGCTGGATCCATCAGCTCATTCATCGCCGCCGGAACCGCATATTCAAATCACGGGATCAACACCATCCCGTTTTTTATTTACTACTCTATGTTCGGATTTCAGCGCATCGGCGATCTGATCTGGGCAGCTGCCGACATGCGCACGCGCGGCTTCCTGCTGGGCGGAACGGCCGGCAGAACCACCCTCGCTGGCGAAGGTTTGCAGCATCAGGATGGTCACAGCCACGTACTTGCGCTTCCCGTCCCCAACCTGATGGCCTACGATCCCGCGTTTGCATTCGAAATCGCCATCATTATTCAGGATGGCATTCGCCGCATGTATGTGAACGGAGAATCCATCTTCTACTACCTGACGGTCGGCAACGAACCTCTGCCCATGCCTGCAATGCCGGATGGAGCCGCGGTCCGCGACGGCATTCTAAGAGGTCTGTATCTATTCAAGCCTTCACAGAAGAAAGACGCGAAATTGCGCGCTCAACTTTTTGGCAGCGGCGCCATCATGTTCGAGGTACTCAAGGCACAGGACATCTTGGAAAGCAAGTACGACGTAGCGGCCGACGTGTGGAGCGTAACCAGCTACAAAGAACTTTATCGCGACGGCAATGATTGCGAACGCTGGAACATGTTGCACCCCGGAGACAAAGCCAGGGTGCCATTCGTCACCGCGCAATTGAAAGATGCGCAAGGCGTGCTGGTCGCGGCCTCGGACTACATGAAGGTTTTGCCGGAATCGATAGCGCAGTGGATGCCGCGGCCGTTGGTAGCCCTGGGAACAGACGGCTTCGGCCGCAGTGAAGGCCGCACCGCTCTTCGTGACTTCTTCGAAGTGGACGCCAAGCACATTGTTCTGGCAACACTGCACGCCTTGGCGCGCGAAAAAAAGATCGAAGCCAAAGTCGTCAATCAGGCAATCAAAGAACTGGAAATCAATCCCGAGAAATCCAACCCGGCGATAAGCTGAGTGGCTATGGCTAGTGATTAGCGGATAGTCACAGCCGATCGCTCTGACTTGGTTTTAACTAGCCACTGACAACTGGAGATTTTAGTGACTGAATTCAAGCTTCCCGAACTCGGCGAGAACGTGCATCAAGGCGACTTGGTGCGTCTGATGATTGCGCCGGGAGCCACCGTCGCCGAAGGTCAGGCAATAATGGAACTGGAAACCGACAAAGCCGTGGTTGAAGTTCCATCGTCAGTGAGTGGCACCGTAAAAGATGTTCTGGTGAAACAGGGCGAAAAGATAAAAGTCGGCCAGGTGATCTTTACCTTGGATAATGGCAACAGCCGTCCGGCGCGGGCGCCCTCGCCCGCGAAGCCGGTCGAGCAAGAAAAACCGAAAGGCTCCTCAGATGCCACTCCTCGGGCGCCACTCGCGCCGCCTGCTTCGCCGAAGGCAGCCACTGCGCAATCCAGTGTTCCCACCGAAACCGCCGAGGTCGCAGAGTTCAAGCTTCCCGAACTTGGCGAAAATGTTCATCAGGGCGATCTGGTTCGACTCATGGTTTCACCCGGAACCAGAATCTCAGCCGGCCAGCCGGTGATGGAACTCGAAACCGACAAAGCGGTTGTCGAAGTTCCTTCTTCCGTGACTGGGACGGTAAACGAAGTGATGGTCAAGCAGGGAGAAAAGATCAAAGTCGGGCAAGTGATTTTCACGCTTGAACCCGGCGCCACATCCACAGCGCAGCAGCCTGCCCGTGCCGACGAGTCTCACGAAGAAGGCGCACGCGAGGCGTTTCAGGCCGCCATTCAATCCGAAGGTCGCACCGAGGAGCAGGCCTTGCCTCCTGAGCAGCCCCGCGTGCCAGCCGTCGCCACTTTCAGCATGCCGCTGCATCTTGATCGCTCGGCCGGAGTTGATCATCGTGATCCCGTCCCGGCCGCGCCACATGTTCGCCGTCTCGCACGCGAGCTTGGCGTTGACATCCACAACGTTCCCGGCAATGGCCCCGGCGGCCGCATCAGCGAAGATGACGTAAAAGGGTTCGCAAAGAGTCTTTTGGCTACCGTGGCTGCCGGTGCAGCAACCGCGACTCACACCCGTCAGCCGAAACTTCCTGACTTCAGCAAATGGGGAAAAATCGAGCGCGTCTCCATGCGGGGAGTTCGGCGCAAAACCGCCGAGCATATGTGGGAAGCGTGGAGTTCAATCCCGCACGTCACCCAGAATGACAAAGCCGACATCACCGAACTCGAGCAGTTGCGTGCGCGTTTTGGCCCCAAAGCCGCTGAAGCCGGCGGAAAAATGACGGTTACTGCAATCGCCTTAAAAGTCTGCGCTTCGGCTTTGAAGATCTTCCCGCAATTTAATGCCAGCATTGACATGGAATGCGAGGAGATCATCTACAAGCAATTCATCAACATTGGCGTGGCCGTGGACACTGACCGGGGCCTCCTGGTTCCTGTCATCCGCGATGTGGACAAAAAGAACATCGTCGAGTTGGCCGCTGAATTAACTGCACTTTCGAAAAAGGCTCGCGAAAAAAAGCTCACGCCTGCTGACATGGAAGGGGGAACCTTCACGATTACAAATCTCGGCGGAATTGGCGGTACGGGATTTTCTCCCATCGTGAATTACCCCGAGGTGGCGATTCTGGGGCTGTCGCGCTCCAGCATGGAACCAGTGTGGATGAACGGCAAATTTGAGCCACGCCAGGTGCTTCCGGTGTCGCTGTCTTACGATCATCGTTTGATCGATGGCGCCGACGCCGCACGTTTTCTGCGCTGGATTGCGGAGGCATTCGAGCAGCCGTTTCTGTTGTCGGTTCAGGGATAGCATTCAACGAAGGACACGAAGTCACACGAAGGATTCGGAAAAGTTTCGCAGACGCTTCCTTCGTGTCCCTTAGTGTCCTTCGTGATGTAAGGATTTCACAATTTCATGACTGACAACCTAAATCTGAACATCGCTGTCATCGGCGGCGGCCCGGGCGGATACGCTGCCGCTTTTCTCGCTGCTGATCTCGGCATGAAAGTCACTCTGATCGACCGCGAGCAGAACCCGGGTGGGGTCTGCCTGTATCGCGGCTGCATTCCGTCGAAGGCTCTGCTGCATGTCGCTAAGCTGATCGGCGAATCGCGCCACGCAAAGAATTGGGGCATAGAGTTCGGCGAACCCAAGATCGACCTCGCGCGCCTGCGCTCGTTCAAAGAAGGCGTAGTCAACAAGCTCACCGGAGGACTAGGCCAACTCTCGAAGCAGCGCAAGGTCCAATACATCCGCGGCGACGCCAGCTTCGAAAACTCCACTACCGTACATATCAAGAAAAACGGCGGCGGCGAGGAGTCTCTTAGCTTCGATCGCATCATTATCGCGACCGGCTCACGTCCATCTGCCATTCCTACGCTTAAGATCGACAGCCCACGCATGCTCGATTCGACATCGGCGCTCGATCTCAAGGACGTCCCCGCGACCTTGCTGGTTATCGGTGGCGGATATATCGGCCTGGAACTCGGCACCGTTTATGCCGCTCTCGGATCGAAGGTTTCCGTTGTGGAAATGACACCAGGCCTTCTACCCGGCGCTGACCGCGACCTGGTGCTGCCTCTGCATAAGCGTCTTGAGAAACTGTTCGACGCCATCATGTTGAACACTACCGTTACATCTGTAAAAGAAGAGACTGATGGCATTCGCGTCAGCTTCGAAGGAAAAGACCTGAAGGAACGCGAGAAAGTCTTCGACAAAGTCCTTGTCTCTGTCGGCCGCAAGCCGAATTCAGAAATTCCCGGCCTCGATCGCACGCAGGTGCGTACCGGTCAGCGCGGGTTCATTCAGGTCAACAAGCATTTGCAGACTGATGATCCGGCCATCTACGCAATCGGCGACGTGGTGGGCGAGCCCATGCTGGCACACAAAGCCTCACATGAAGGCCGCACCGCAGTCGAGCACATTGCGGGACACAAAGTTGCATTCGAACCGAATGCCATTCCTGCCGTCGTCTTCACCGATCCTGAAATCGCATGGGCGGGTCTGACCGAAACTCAGGCGCAGAAGGAAAATCGCGAGGTCAAGATTGCAAAGTTTCCCTGGGCAGCATCAGGGCGCGCCATGACGATTGATCGCACCGAAGGTATGACCAAGCTGGTCATTGATCCTGCAACTGAACGAGTACTCGGGGTTGGCATTGTTGGCGCGGGCGCGGGAGAACTAATTGCCGAAGGCACGCTGGCCATTGAGATGGCAGCTTTGGCTAAAGACATCGCCCTGACCATTCATCCCCATCCGACATTGTCAGAGACAGTAATGCAATCCGCGGAGGTGTTTTTCGGGACGAGCACAGACTTATACCGGCCGAGGAAATAGTACCCGTTACATCTCCACCATCACATCGCCGTTCTCGACCTTGACCGCGTACACTTCCAGCTTCGATTTCGGATCGCCGACCAGTTCACCCGTCTTCGGCTCATACTCCCATCCGTGCCACGGGCACACGACCTTCCCGCCTTCGACGTAACCTTGTCCGAGCGGTCCACCCATGTGCAGACAGACATTTTCTATGGCCGTAATGATGCCGTCCACGTTGGCCACACATAGAGTCTTGCCAGCGCATTCAAATTCCCTGGCTTCGCCAGGCGCGGGCAGTTCCGATTGAGTTGCGAGCTTGATATATGCCATGAACTTTGTTCGGGAATTGCGATTCAGTCTAGGGTCAAAAAACAACGCGGTCAACCTTACAGCAAAGTTGAAACGTTACGTTCCCGCCGATGCCGCCGAACCTGACTTCTCCCGCTCAATCTCGGCGAGCATCTCGTCGTCATCGGGAAAGAAGTAGTAAGCCGTACCGCGCAAGCGCGCCGCCCGTTCCTCGGCCGCGTTCAACCATGCAAGATCGGGCTTAGAGACGGTCTGAATTCCCTTTTGCAACAGTAAACGGCCAACGTCTTCGGCCGAAGCCGAGCCTCGAATTGATGCCTTGTCGAGATATTGCAGCACGGCTGCGGCTCCCACTTCGCCGTCGTGACGGGCGATCCCGACCAGGCCATCACTCGGTTTTCGCGCCCAGCCGACCACAAAGTCGCCGGCGCACACGTTGCTGAGCGCTGGATCAAAGACCTGGTATTTCGCAACCGGATCAGCCGGATCGGAATTCGTCACATATCCACCTGCATACGGTAAGCCAAGCGCTGGATCGTGCTGATCGCCAATCGCAAAAATCAACGTATCGACCTCAATATCCGCCGTTTGATTCGTGGCCTTGGCTGCGAGCCCCCCATCGCGAGGGACCAATATATTTTCCGTCACTGTCAGTTTTGCGATTCGCCCATCGGAGCCAGCAGTGATGGCCGACGGCGAACTCAGAAATCGGAAAGTCAGATGCGGCGGAATTGTCTGCTGATCCGGATGTTTGGCCAGTACTGTGAACGTTTCCTCGGCCACCTTCGTAATGTCCTGTCCCACGGCCTTCATCGCAGGTTCCACCCGGCGCAGTTCGTCCTGAAACTTTTTTCGATCCAGATGAATCTGGATGTGCTCGAATTCTTTGTCGTCAAACTTAGCTTCCAGCGGCCCTCGGCGGGCAATCACGATCACCTCATCTACCGAGCGCTTGGGCGAATCCACCATGAGCCAGCGTGCAATATCTACCATTACATTGCCCATGCCGACGATCGCCACTCGTTTGCCCACAGAAAAGTCCTGACTCGCAAAAGGTGGTAACCGGTTGTAAAAGTAAACAAAGTCCTTCGCCGAATAGACTCCGCGCAAGTCTTCTCCCGGCAGCCCCAACTTCTTCGTGCCTTGCGCCCCCACGGCAAAAACCAGCGCGCCCGGACAGAATTCACGGAGAGCGTCAATCGTAACCGGGGAGTTGACCCTAACCGGCACGTGCCCGAAATAGTGCACATTCGGAAGGGCCAGCACTTTTCCGAACTGTTTCCGCAGGCCAATCTTCATCTTGTCTTTCAGGGGATAAATGCCGTACTCCGCTAGGCCGCCCGGCTTGATGTCGCGGTTCAGGATGATGGTTTCGTGTCCAGCCAAGGCCAGCTTCTGCGCGGCAAACATGCCCGCCGGTCCGGCTCCCACTACGAAAACAGTGGCCATGCGTGCCCTCCCCTGAGTCTGATTCTAAAGTATATTGGCGCCTTCCATGTTGCAGGACGCCTGGCGAGAACCAGCACCAGCCTTCTAGATCCCAATTTCATCTGGATGCCTGATAATGTTCGACGTGAACTCTTTCACGGAAACGTCACCCATTACCACCAACCCGGTTGCAGCTTACCCGATTAAATCGCACCGACTTCAAATAGTCCTTACCCTCGCTTCATGGTTCGCTATCGTTACCGGTTTTGTGGAAGCGGCAGGCTTGGAACTCTTTCAGAGAATTAACTGGGCAAATTGGGGTCTCACGGCACATGTTTCACCTAAAATTTTCTGGCTCGCGCCCCTTTGGGATCTGGTTCTTTTCATTCCGATCTCGGTGACATTGTTCCTGCTGGCAAAGACGATCCCTCGTGTGCCCCTGACTCGAGTCACTATATTCACGCTCGCGCTTTTAATGTTTTACGATTGGCTTGCGCTCCCGGAACGGCTCGTCCACCGTAGCGCTCTGATTCTGGCTCTCGGACTTGCGACGGTTGTAGTGCGCGCGTTCGGAAAGCATGAAACTCGAGCCTTGAATTTCGCCCGCACGAGTTTGCCATGGCTTGCGGCGGCTATCGTTCTGGCTTGGGCGGGAATTCAAGGAGGAGGGAGGCTACGCGAGGAAATTGCTCTCAAGCGACTGCCGGCCGCGCCGCCAGGCGTTCCAAACGTCGCCGTAATCGTCATCGATACGCTCCGCGCCGACCACCTCTCAGCACAAGGTTATTCGCGGATCACCAGTCCAAATATTGACCGCATCGCGCAGCAAGGCGTGTTCTTCGAGAATGCCATCTCCGCTTCCTCGTGGACGCTGCCGAGCCACGCTTCGTTGCTCTCTGGACGCTACCCCTACGAGCACGGCGCCAACGACATAAAGCCCGGTGGCACCGCTTTCGACAATCGTTACCCAACCTTACCCGAGGTGCTGGCGAAACACGGTTATCGCACCGGCGCTTTTTCCGGAAACTATCTTTATTTTTCCGGCAACCTGGGCTTCCAACGCGGTTTCATACACTTCGAGGACTACTTCCACTCCACATTCGACGGATTCACACGCACGCTCTACGGTCGAGAAATCTCACGATTGATCTTCAAAAGAGAAAAAATCCGCCGCCTTATCATCAAAATGGGATTCCCTTCGATTGACGAGCTACAACCTCTCGGTGCTTCGACCTGGATGCTGCGCAAGCGAGCATATGAGGTCAATCGTGAAGCCCTGAACTGGATCGATCGCGACTCGAAGCGGCCGTTTTTTGTTTTTCTGAACTATTTCGACGTTCACCGGCCCTACACCACTCCTCCAGGCTATCCGCGAAAGTTCGTCAAGTTGGACGCTCATGCCCTCTGGCTACGCGCAATCGATTCACCCACGCCAGAACGTACTATCGATTACGACGAGTGCATTGGATACATCGATAATCAGATCGAATACTTTTTAGACCAGCTCAAACAGCGGGGTCTAAGTGAAAACACGTTGCTGGTTATCACCTCCGATCACGGCGAACTCCTGGGCGAGCATGGGCTGTACTCCCACAGGAACTCGCTCTATCGGCCCTTAATTCAGGTGCCGCTCATTTTCTGGGAACCGGGGAAGGTGCCATCCGCGACCAGAATTCCGATGCCGATCAGTAATATATCGATCGCTGCGACGATCACTGACTTACTCGGGATCGAGGAATTCAACGCATTTCCAGGCCGTTCTCTCAGTTCGTTCTGGGTTGCAAACTCTGCGGTGCAATCCTGGCCGCACCCGCTCTCTGAACTGGCTCGGTTCCCGGACGAATCTGTGAATAAACCCTCGCGCTACGGAGCCATGAACTCGGTCGTAACTCCTGAATACCACTATATGTTTCACGATAAATTCGGGACCCAACTATTCGATTGGGCGCGTGATCCCGACGAAAAAACGAACCTTGTTACGACTCCGGAGGGTAAAAACGTGGCTCTTGATCTTGCCGGTGAAGTCCGGAACCGATTGGCACATCCTCAATAGGCCGGTTACAGCCATTGCCAACCCGACTCTGGCAATTTCAGCGGTGGCGGCGTATCATCGCACAAATTTTTAATTGAAAGAGTAAGAAAGGAATATCCATGGTTCTAGGCATTTCTTTAGCTGCTTACACTACGATTCACGTAATCATAAGTCTCATCGGAATTGCTTCCGGATTAGTTGTGCTTTATGGATTGATCAAAGGCAAACGCCTCGATGCTTGGACAGGTCTCTTTCTTGCAACGACAGTTTTAACCAGCGTTACCGGGTTTGGGTTTCCGTTTAACGGCATTACGCCCGCGATCAAACTGGCAATCATTTCGCTCTTCGTACTGGCGGTCGCCATCATTGCGCGCTATCCCATGCACATGAGCGGTGGATGGCGTAAAACCTATGTTATCTCTGCTTGCATCGCGCTTTATTTGAATTGTTTTGTTCTGGTGGTGCAATCGTTTGAGAAAGTCCCGGCTCTTAAGGCTGCGGCTCCCACGCAAAAGGAAGCTCCCTTCGTGGTCGCGCAGCTCACGGTGTTACTCATATTCGCGGTGCTGACGTACTTTGCTGCCAGGCGGTTTCGAGCCGAGCCGATTGTGGTGGCGCGATCGGCGGGCAAGGCTGCCTGAGGGATCGCGGTGATGCGTCGGAGCCGAAGCCCGCTTCGCCGACAGCACCTTGGCCTTCATTTGTATTTCTCCGGGATCTGACGAATCAGGACTCCCACTTGAAGCAGCATGAGGCAGTGAGCATGATCTTTAACCGGCTTGTCTTTGACACGCCGAATATGCGCTGCTAACATCAACTTCGCAATCGCATAAGCACTCACCTTCTGCGAATCCACATGTCGCGCAGCCTCATTAACAACTGGCAAAGGTTGCGCTGCACAGGACAAGCTGGCCGCTAAGCAATTGCGTGCCAAGCGCAGCGTCCCCGTCGTCTAGCCTGGCCTAGGACATCGCCCTTTCACGGCGGTAACACGGGTTCAAATCCCGTCGGGGACGCCAAATTTCAACATTTGCCATGGCATTTGGTGGACTCAATCACTTTTGCCCTAGCGCACCTGCCTCGTTCCTCTCGCGTCGCACTTAAGAATCTGCTTAGCGTGTCTCCGTGATGTGAGATTGCGATCGCTGCAAAATGTAACACTGCCGCCGGCGATTCGTTGACGTCACCTTTTCCAGGCTTTCGAATCAGACAGCCCGCAACACAAACTTTTCAAGGAGGAGCAACATGAAATTTCTCATTAATGCGCGGGCTGCCTTCAGCGTAACGCTGTTCCTGGCCTTTTTGCTGAGCGGCGCCAGCTTTGCGCAGGACGCGCACACCACAAACCAATTCCACGGCGTGAAGGTGAACGGCGGAACCGTTACGCACTCGAAGCAAGGTGATCGCAACGTGCTGACACTCTCGGATGATTTCAAGTCGCCTGAAACGCCGGATCCGCACTGGCAAGTAGTCGATTCCAAAGGCAATGTGTATACGCTTGACCGGCTCCAGGCCAAGAATGGCAAGTTTAATAAATCAATTACCCTTCCCACTTACATTCCAGATGTTGTGAAAGTGCAGATCTGGTGCGCTTTTGCCGAGGCGCTGCTTGGGGAAGCCTCGTTCAGTTCGCCGGTGATGTGAACTTTTCGCCGGCTGATTGACGCCTCAGAACCAGGAACGGTGGTTCGAGATCAGCCGGAAAGGAAAAATTATGAAGACGCAGAAAATTATTCTCACGCTGTTAATTACCGCACTGTGCGTCAGAGTTTCGACCGCACAGATTGCAGACAAAAAAGTATTAACCCTGGACGGCGCCAAACGGGTAATCGCAGCTGCCGAGGCTCAAGCCAGACAACTCAACGCTCCCGGCGCGGTGATCGCGGTGGTCGACGATGGCGGCAACCTGATGGCCCTCGAACGTTTAGACGGAACCTTTTCCGCGGGTGCCAACGTCTCGATCGGCAAAGCGCGAACCGCGGTCAGATTCAAGAAGCCCACACGGTTCTTTGAAGAGCTGATTAACTCCAGCGGCAAGGGCCGCACCGTCATGGCTGCTTTGGAAGACTTCACTCCGCTCATTGGCGGAATTCCGATCACTCTTGACGACCAGATTATCGGTGGCGTTGGCGTGAGCGGGGCTTCTTCAGCGCAACAGGATGAGGAATTGGCGATCGCCGGGGCAGCGGCTGCCAAGGGCTTCGGCAAGAGCAGCGTCGCATCCGCGGCAATCAGTTATTTCGATAGAGAGCAAGTGAAGGCCGCGTTCGCGAAAGGCACAGTCCTGCTCGATGGTAGTAATGACCGCAATTACATGATCCACGCCAGCCGGCGCGAAACAGCAGGCATGGCCGAGATACATACCAAAGACACCGACATAATTTATGTGCTCGGCGGCAAGGCGACATTCGTGACGGGCGGAAATGCGCTTGAAACCAAGAATGTCGCTGCTGATGAGATTCGCGGCATATCCATTCAAGGTGGAGATACGCGAGAGATCGCCGAAGGCGATGTGATCGTCGTGCCTAACGGTGTGCCGCACTGGTTCAAGGAAATTTCAGGGCCATTTACCTATTACGTCGTGAAGGTACGGTAGCAGGAGCTCATGATGAAAACGCGATTCGTCAATTTAATTGCAGCAATCAGCGTGTTCCTGGGCAGCGTTTCGGCGGGAGCGCAATCGATAATGGATCCGCCATTTGGCAGGCCGGATGCCGTAATCGACCTCGCGACTCGCAAAGGAGCTGAGCTGGTCAAAGGTCAGTGGCGATATAGCGACACCAGAATTATTGAGGTCGACTCGCGTGGTGTGGGCCCTGACCTTAAGCCGTCGGGCCCGCCTAACAAGACTTACGACTACACACCGCACGCCGGAACGGCAGATTTTGACGATTCAAAATGGGAGGCGATTGATCCAACCACTCTCGATGCGCGGCGATCCACCGGGAAGATCTGCTTTAACTGGTATCGCATTGCGCTGACGGTTCCCGAAAAGATTGGGAACTTCGATCCAACAGGTTCGACCGTCGCTTTTGAAATCGTGATCGACGACTATTCGGAAATATGGGTTGATGGCAAGCTGCCACGAGTCCTGGGGCAACCGGGCGGTCCGGTGATCAAGGGTTTCAACGCACCCAATCGCGTTGTAATCGGGCGTGACGTTAAGCCGGGCCAAAGAATTCAGCTCGCAGTGTTTGGCGCAAACGGGCCCATCTCTTACTCACCGGAGAATTTCATTTGGATAAAGTCAGCGACGCTCGACTTCTACAAGGCGCCTAAAGTCGGGACTGAACAGAAAACCGAAATTCTGCGGGCCGATCCGGCATTGGACGAAATCGTTACGCCCGGCACCAAGATCGAAAAGTTAGCCGGCGGCTTCCTCTTCACAGAAGGACCAGTGTGGGTGCCGCGCACTGCCGATTCGGACGGCTACCTTCTTTTCAGCGACCCGAATAACAACATTATTTATCGTTGGACTCCCGACGGTCAGCTGTCTATTTACCGGACCAAAAGCGGATACGCGGGAGCTGACATCGGCGAGTATGGGCAGCCTGGATCCAATGGTTTGACACTTGATCGGGAGGGGCGCCTGACCATCAATCAACATGGCTACCGCCGTGTGGTGCGGCTTGAAAAGAATGGCCAATTGACGGTGCTTGCTGATCAATTTGAAGGCAAGCGGCTCAACAGCCCCAACGACCTCGTGTACAAATCCGATGGAGCGCTGTACTTCACCGATCCGCCGTTCGGCTTGCCGAAGTTTTTCGACGATCCGCGCAAAGAGTTGCCCTATAGCGGCGTGTTTCGAGTCTCGCCGGATGGAAAACAAGTTAAGTTGCTGACAACAGAATTGAAAGGACCCAACGGCTTGGCTTTTTCCCCGGACGAAAAGTATTTTTATCTCGATAACTGGGACGAAAAGAAAAAGGTCATCATGCGGTATGAGGTCAATCCCGACGGGACCCTAGCCAATGGCAAAGTCTTCTTTGATATGACCAGTGCCCCTGGCGAAGACGCTCTGGACGGGTTGAAGGTCGATCAAAAAGGAAATTTATATGTTTCCGGGCCTGGCGGCCTTTGGGTCATATCTCCCGAAGGCAAGCATCTGGGAACGATTAGTGGTCCCGAGCATCCGCATAATTTTGCCTGGGGAGACGACGATGGCAAGACCCTTTATCTATGTGCGCGGACCGGTCTATACCGCATACGACTGAATGTGCCGGGAATACGCCCGCCGCTTGTTCCTCTTGAACTCGCGAAGAAGTAAGAAAAACGCACAGAATGGCGCGGTTTTGATACGATTTTGTCACAAGCTGCTGGGCTTTTACAGCCGTCGGCAAGGTCCGTCAGGAAGCGTTGGTGAAGGCTCCCGTACCAGCAAATGAACCGGAACGCTTGGCAGCGTTGCGCGCGAGCGGCATTCTCGATACTGCTCCCGAGCGCTCGTTTGACCAATTGGCCGAATTAGCCGCCAGCATCTGCGGCACTCCAGTTGCGGTTGTGAGCTTGATCGACTCCGATCGCCAGTGGTTTAAGTCGAAGCTCGGGCTTTCCGTCACAGAAACTTCTCGCGACATCGCATTCTGCGCGCACGCTATTGTTCAAGGAGATTTGTTCGTAGTTCCAGATGCCGCAGCCGACCAGCGCTTTGCCGGCAATCCTCTAGTCACATCGGACCCGCACATCCGCTTCTATGCCGGCGCGCCGCTCATCACCGCTGAAGGTCACGCTCTCGGCACACTTTGCGTGCTCGATCATGTTCCGCGCCAGCTCACCGATCAACAACGCGAGGCGCTGCGCGTTTTAAGCTCGCAGGCGGTTGCGCAGATTGAGCTTCGTAAAACCAAAGCCGAGCTCAGAACGGCTGAGACCAGCACCGACTCTGTAACGGAGGCCCTTCGCGCGAGCGAAGAATTCAAGGGACGATTGCTGGCATGCAGCCGCGATTGCATCAAAGTCCTCGACCTGGAAGGCCGCCTGGTTTACATGAACGAAGGCGGGATGCAGTCGCTCGAGATTTGTGATCTCGCTCCCGTCCTGAACAGCTCATGGATTGATTTCTGGGATGGCGAAGATCGTGAAGCGGCGCGAGTTGCAGTTGACTCAGCCCGTCGAGGCGAGACTGGCCGTTTCACAGGTTACTTCGAAACCAGAGTTACACGTCAGCCCCGCTGCTTTGACGTAATTGTAAGCCCGATATTCGACAGTACCGGTCGGCCAGAGCGGATTTTGGCTCTGTCACGCGATGTGACAGCACAAAAGACCAGTGAAGCTGCGCTTCGCGACGCTATCGAATTCAACAAAGCCATTATCCAGGACGCTGGTGAAGGCGTGGTGGTGTATGACCGCGAGCTTCGTTACAAAGTCTTCAATCCATACATGGAGCGCTTGACCGGCAAGCCTGCAAACCAGGTGTTGGGCAAAATTGCACTCGAGGTGTTCCCTCGTCTGCGCTTGAGCGGTATCGAAGTGCTGCTAAAGCGCGCGCTCGCGGGCGAGGTGGTCAAAATATCCGATGTGGTTGTGCCCAAGCATTCGGCGCAGGGGCAGGATGTATGGGAATCATGTACCTTCGCGCCCCAATACGACGCCGACGGGAACATCATCGGTGTCATCGGGCTCGTGTTTGATGTAACCGATCGCCATCTGAGCGAAGAGACTTTCCGCGCCATCGTAGTCGGGACGGCGTCGGCCACCGGAAGCGACTTTTTCCCGTCTCTGGTGAAGCATATGGCGGCGGCATTGCGAGTTCGCTATGCCTTCATTACATCTTGCGACGATGCCAAGCGTGCAAAAGCTCTGGCTTTCTGGAAAGGAGACGACTTCGGAGAGACCTTCGAGTTCGATCTCGAAGGCACCCCTTGCCAAAAGGTAGTCCAAGGCGAGATCTGCCACTATCGAGATGAACTGACACAGCTGTTTCCCTTGGACATTCCGCTCGCTGAACTAGGCTGCCGGAGTTATCTCGGAGTGCCGATGTTGGACCAGAGCGGCCGAGTGATCGGACATATAGCGATCATCGATGATAAGCCGATGGAGCGCGACGAGCGCGCGGTCGACCTGGTAAAAATATTTGCCGCGAGGGCCGCGGCCGAGCTAAAACGGCAACGGGCCGAAATCGAATTACAGGCTGCGCTGCAACAAGTGCAGGAACTGCAGAAGAAACTGGAGGCTGAAAACGTTTATCTGCGTGAGGAGATCCGTAAGGAGCACAACTTTGAGGAGATCGTCGGAAACAGCAAAGGATTGCTCGATGTGCTCCGCAAGGTGGAGACAGTAGCGCCGACAGACTCGACGGTACTGATCCTTGGCGAGACCGGCTGCGGGAAGGAGTTAATTGCCCGCGCGATTCACAATCGCAGCAAACGCAAGAACCGCCCGTTGGTAAAAGTGAATTGCGGGGCGATTCCCACCGGACTTGTCGAAAGCGAACTTTTCGGTCATATGAAGGGCGCATTCACCGGCGCACTCGAACGGCGAATTGGACGGTTTGAATTGGCCGACGGCGGCAGCCTTTTTCTCGATGAAGTCAGCGAACTCCCTCTCGATACTCAGGTCAAACTGCTGCGGGTCCTTCAGGAGCACGAGTTCGAACCTCTGGGCAGCAGCCGCACTATTAAGGTTAATGTGCGCATCATTGCCGCCAGCAATCGCGACCTGGAGAGGGCCGTCCAAGAAGGCCGCTTCCGCGCAGACCTGTTTTACCGGCTCAACGTTTTACCAGTCACCCTGCCAGCGCTTCGGGATCGGCGCGCCGACATTCCGCTGCTCGCATCATTTTTCGTTGACAGATTCAGTCGCCAATTCGGCAAGCAGATCAACGGCATATCGCAGGAAACTATGGATGTGCTCTCACGCTACTCCTGGCCGGGAAATATTCGCGAGCTACAGAATGTGATTGAACGAGCGGTAGTGTTGTGTTCAGGCTCCGTTCTCCGGCTCGGCAATGATCTTCTGCCAATTTCAAGCGCGGATAGCGAGGCCCTCACTTTCGGCGAGAGCACCTCTCCTCCTGCAGGAAATTCTCCCAGTTCGCTTGAGAATGTCGAGCGCTCCCATATTCTTCAGGTGTTGCAGGAAACCCGCGGAGTTATCGAAGGGCCGCGCGGGGCTGCCCGAATTCTTAACCTCCATCCCAACACGCTGCGAAGCCGAATGAAAAAGCTCGGCATCGAGCGATCTTCCGCTACGGCGTAGCCCACGATATTTCGTGGCCACGAAAAGGCCACGTGGCTTTGCCCACGAAATCTCGTGGAAAGCCTGGCCGATCCTGTCACTATCCAACCTCTATCTGCTTACATATCAGCCAGTTAGAAATTCTATTGCCCAGCACAACCTTGGCATGGCGCGTGCCTTTAGTCATGGTGTTCGGAGGCAAATAAAACAGTGCTGAGAATTTCGATTACTAAGGACTCCCCCCATGCTGTTCAGTTGACCCTGGAAGGTTGGCTGGTTGGGCCGTGGGTGGATGAGGTGCGAAGGCAGAGTGAGCAGGCATTGTCGGAGAACAAGGTCGTCACGCTGGATCTGGAAAAAGTCCGGTTTGTCGACGCGAACGGGACGGCTCTGTTGCAAGAGCTGGCCAGCCGCAAAGTTGAACACGTGAATTGCTCAACCTTTCTTAGTCAACAACTGAAGGAGACAAAAATATGACTAGCCCGAGTGTCATCGCGATTGAAGCTGAAGCCGCCATCCCGCAGACACCCTGTCAGGCATTGGACGCGAAAGCCATGCACGAGCGTGAACTGATTCAGCGTGTGCTTGCGGGAGAAACGAATCTCTTTTATGAACTGATCCGGCCGTACGAGCGTGGCGTATTCCTGTCGGCAGTTTCGATATTGGGCAACGACGCCGACGCGGAAGACGTAGCGCAAGAGGCGGTACTCAAAGCTTACAAATATCTCGGACGCTTCCGGCAGGAATCAAAGTTCAGTACATGGCTGATTCAGATCGTTATCAATGAAGCAAAAATGAAGTTGCGCAAAGATCGCCGACACCTGTATGAGTCAGTCGACCAAGGCCAACAAACTGACGAAGGCGATTATCTTCCGGTCGATTTTGCAGACTGGCGCGAGATTCCATCGCAAGCTCTGGAACAAAGCGAGCTCCGTGAGGCATTGAACGCGGCACTGAAATCCTTGCCGGAAAAATATCGGACCGTGCTGGTTCTTCGCGACGTACAGCAGCTCAGCATCACGGAAACTGCCAAGGCGCTGGGCATTTCGGAAGAGAACGTCAAGACTCGCACCTCGCGGGCACGTTTGCAGATGCGAGACAGGTTGGCGCTGGTATGGGGTGGCAGATGGGCCAAAGCGGCGAACAGATGACAAGGATTAATACGGCGACGTCCCGCGAGCTTACGAGATGTTCGTCAGTCGTGAACGCAAGCGTTGGCCGAACCCGGCAGGTAAGTTAAAACTGCGGCCGTCCCCAACGAGCGTGATAGTGTTGCGCAACCCGTTATAGACTGCACTGCAGTGGGCGCAAGAAGGCAAGTGCGCCACGATCTGTTCTCGTAACTCCGGTGTCACGTCCTTATCGATGTAGTTTGAAAGCTCCCGAATCACTTCCAGGCAACTAATCTGCACAACCCCTCCAGTTCGGGATACTCCCAACATCCCAATTCCTTCACGTTGAGATTCTGACATTCGAAAAAGGTGACAGGATTTTCTGGTTGCGCTATTGCATCGCGCATTCGCAAACGATTCTCAATGATTGTGTCACCAAAGTATCAGCGGAGAATCGGATAGGCGACATGCAAACGGCAGAACAAAGCGGACTTGCGCAGCGGTTGGCAATTGGGCCCGAGAAGCGCGTCGCACGCCGAACCTGGATCGTCGGCGCGATCTCGGCCGCCACCAGCCATTGGCCAGAATATCTGATTGAAGCCGCGTGCCTGGGGGTATTCATGGTATCGGCGTGCAGCTTCACGGTTCTGCTGCAGTACCCGGGATCTGCGATTCGGCAGATGCTTCCGAGCGCTTTCGGACGCCGAGTATTGACTGGCATTGCCATGGGGCTGACTGCAATCGCGCTCATCTACTCGCCCTGGGGCAAGCGCTCTGGCGCGCACTTGAATCCTTCAATTACGTTGACCTTCCTGCGCCTTGGAAAGGTTGAGCCTTGGGACGCCACGTTCTACGTCGTCGCGCAATTCGTTGGCGGAACGCTTGGCGTTTTCATAAGCACTTTGATGTGGGGAGAAGCCATTGCCCACGAGAATGTGCGTTACGCCGCGACCATTCCTGGAGCTGGCAGGACCGGAGTGGCCTTCATTGCGGAGGCAGTCATCTCTTTTCTCATGATGGCCATGGTCCTGAACGTTTCAAACTCTGCTCGGATTGCGCGGTTCACCGGCGTAATCGCCGGCGCCCTGGTCGCGACTTACATCACGGTCGAGTCGCCGCTGTCGGGGATGAGCATGAGCCCGGCACGATCGTTCGCATCCGCTGCACCGGCACGACTCTGGGACTCACTTTGGATTTACTTCACCGCGCCGCCACTTGGCATGTTGCTGGCTGGCCAAACCTATCTCTGGTTACGCGGGAAGCATAAGGTCTTCTGCGCCAAGCTGCACCACGATAACGACAAGCGGTGCATTTTCCGCTGCAACTACCAGGCTCTGTTAACACCAATCACTCTCAAGGAGACGATGTAATGACACGCAAGAAACTGCTCTACGGTTTGGCTTTAATTGTCGCAATTGCGCTGTGGGCTGCATTCCGGCCCGAGCGGCTGTTCGTCAACGCCAAAGTAAACGAAGCGATGCCCACGTTAGGCGCTGTCAGCTCCGAAACGATTCTGGCTTCGGGATCGTTCCACAGCGTTGCGCATGGCAGCAAGGGGAATGCAAGTGTTTACCAGCTTTCAGACGGCAGGCGCATTCTGCGCCTTACCAATTTCGAAACTTCAAACGGTCCCGATGTGCACGTATATCTGGTCGCAGCCAAAGATGCAACCGACAGCGACATGGTCAAGAAGGCCGGGTTCCGTGAGATCGGCTCTCTGAAGGGGAACATCGGTGATCAGAATTACGAAATTCCCGCTGATGTTGATCTTGCAAAGTATCGCGCGGTCACGATCTGGTGTCAGCGTTTCAGTGTCAACTTTGGAACTGCGCCTCTGACCTCAAGCCTGTCTGAGTCCGGCATGGCGCACGTCCTGGCATCGGGAGATTTCCATTCGGTGGCACATAAGAGCATGGGCCAGGCGATGATCTATCAACTTGCTGGCGGCAAACGTGTGCTGCGCTTCACCAACTTCGAGACCTCGAACGGGCCCGATGTCCACGTTTATCTGGTCGCGGCTAAAGATGCCAGCGATAGCGACACTGTAAAGCAGGCGGGATTTGTCGAACTCGGATCGCTTAAGGGCAACATCGGCGACCAGAACTACGAGCTCGCTTCAGATCTTGACCTCAACAAGTACCGCGCCGTAACCATCTGGTGTAAGCGCTTTGGCGTGAACTTTGCCACAGCTCCCCTGAACGTTAGCAGCGCGGCAATGAGTGCGATGAACTAATAACTGGCTGAACCGTGAAAGGACAACATCATGAGCCACGACAATCAGTTCGACGTCATCATTATCGGAACCGGAGCTGGGGGCGGAACCCTCGCGTATCACCTGGCTCCTTCCGGCAAGCGGATTTTGATTCTGGAGCGCGGCGACTACGTCACCCGCGAGAAGGACAACTGGAATCCGCAAGCCGTGAACGTTGACGCCAAATACAACACGAAAGAAATGTGGCGCGACGTGGACGGCAAGGAGTTGCATCCGCACACCAACTATTACGTGGGCGGCAACACGAAATTCTATGGAGCCGCACTCTTCCGGCTGCGGGAGAAGGATTTCGGAGAGATACGTCATAATGGCGGCATCTCGCCTGCGTGGCCAATCAGTTATGACGAGTTGGAGCCGTATTACTCGCAAGCCGAGCATCTGTATCAGGTACACGGCAGCCGTGGCGAGGATCCAACCGAACCCGCAGCCGGCAAAGCTTATCCGTGGCCGGCCGTGAGCCATGAGCCTCGCATCCAGCATTTGGCGGACGACTTTCGCGCCGCGGGACTCAATCCGTTTCACACGCCTCTTGGGGTGATGCTCGATGAGAAGAATCCTCGGTTGAGTCCCTGCATTCGCTGTAGCACCTGTGACGGATTTCCGTGCCTGGTGCACGCAAAATCTGACGCACAAGTGCTGTGTGTTGATCCGGCGCTGCAATATCCAAACGTTACTCTGCTGACGAATGCTTTGGTCAAGCGGCTTACAACCGACACCTCCGGCCGTGAGATTCAAGAAGTGGTCGTAGAACGCAATGGGATGGTTGAGACTTACTCTGCCAATATCGTGGTCGTTTCATGTGGCGCAATCAACTCGGCCGCACTGTTGCTGCGCTCAGCGAACGACAGGCACCCGAATGGCCTGGCTAATGGCTCTGACGTCGTCGGACGGCATTACATGGGCCACACCAATTCGGTGCTGATGGCAATTTCCAAGTGTCCGAACCCGACGGTCTTTCAGAAGACTCTCTCGGTGAACGATTTCTATTTCGGATCAAAAGATTTCGAATATCCCATGGGCCACATTTCCTTCGTCGGAAAACTGGACGCCATAACTCTGCGCGCCGGCGCCCCGGCCATCGCTCCCGGGTTCACGCTTGATCTGATGGCGAAACATTCCCTCGATTTCTGGCTTACCTCAGAAGACCTGCCCGACCCGAACAATCGAGTCACCATCAATCGGGATGGCGAGATCGTTCTGACTTACACGCCCAACAACTTAAAGGCACATGAGCAGCTCAAAGTCCATCTGCAAAAGGCAATGAAGCAGAACACCTGCTCGATCCACGGACATGAATGTCACCAAGGGCTCTTTTCACGAAGCCTGTATGTCGGACAACGAATTCCGCTGGCGGGGGTTGCGCACCAGAACGGCACCATTCGCTTTGGAAATGACCCGAAGGATTCCGCCCTGGACGTAAATTGCAAAGCCCACGAACTCGACAATTTGTACGTAGTTGACGGAAGCTTTTTCCCATCCAGCGCGGCGGTGAATCCGGCGTTGACCATCATTGCCAACGCTCTGCGTGTCGGCGATCACCTGTTGCAGCGCCTGCAAGTGCCGATCGCTGAATACGCAGCGAACGGAAGTAAAACTCCTGAAGCGCAGACGGTAGCGGGATAATAATGCAAAGAGCTATTCCATTTCGACACCAGCGATTGCTGGTTGCTGGACTGTTGCTTCTCGCCGGCCTGATTGCCCAGGCGCAGAGTGCCCCACTCATCTCAGGGGTCGATGCTGTTGATATGACGGTTTCCGATATGGATCGGGCGATCTCTTTCTACTCCGGCGTGCTCACTTTTAAGACAATATCGGATCGGGAAGTCGCCGGCGAAACCTGCGAGTCCTTAGAAGGCGTCTTCGGAGTTCGCATGCGCGTGGTGCGCATGCAACTTGGCGATGAATTCATCGAACTCACGGAATACCTGGCGCCGAAAGGCCGTCTCATTCCGATAACTGCGCGCAGCAACGACCGCTCGTTCCAGCACATTGCCATTATCGTGAGCGACATGGACAGAGCCTACCCCTGGCTTCGCCAAAATAAAGTCGAGCACGCCTCTTCAGGACCGCAACGCCTGCCGGATTGGAACAAGAACGCCGCCGGCATCCGCGCGTTCTATTTCAAAGATCCCGACGGGCATCCGCTTGAAATCCTGCAATTTCCTGCCGACAAGGGTGCGGCAAAGTGGCATCTGCCTTCGGACAAACTCTTTCTCGGAATTGATCACACTGCAATTGTGGTCGTGGATACCGATTCCAGCCTGCACTTTTATCGCGACTTGCTCGGCATGCACGTCGTCGGCGAGAGCGAAAACTACGGCACCGAGCAGGCCCACCTGAACAATGTTTTCGGAGCTCACCTGCGGATTACTTCTTTGCGAGCTGGATCGGGGCCTGGGGTCGAACTGTTGGAATATCTGTCGCCTCGCGATGGCAGTCCCTTTCCTGCCGACGAGCATGCAAACGATGTGGTGCATCGGCAGACGCTTGTTTTGACCAACGACGCCGATGCTGCCGCAAAACAATTTTCAAATGCGCACGCCTCTTTTGTATCCTCCGGCGTGGTTACGGAATCGGATGGGCAGTTAGGTTTCAAGAAGGCATTCGTAGCGCGTGATCCCGATGGTCATGCGATTCTCGTTGAAGAAAAATAGGAGTAGCGATGACGGCAGAGGAAATTCGCTTAGAAGAATCCGGCGAGCACAAAAAGCACTGGAAACGTTGGGGACCTTATCTCAGCGAGCGTGCATGGGGCACAGTCCGCGAAGATTACAGCCCCTATGGAAATGCCTGGGAGTATCTCCCACACGATCACGCCCGCTCACGCGCTTACCGCTGGAACGAGGACGGAATCGCCGGCATCTCCGACCGCCGTCAGCTGCTTTGCTTTTCGGTTGCTCTCTGGAATGAGCGCGACGCCATCCTCAAAGAACGCCTGTTCGGCCTGACCGGCAACGAAGGCAACCATGGCGAGGATGTGAAGGAGTATTACTTCTATCTCGATTCGACGCCCACGCACTCGTACATGAAGTATCTGTACAAATATCCGCATGCAGAATTCCCCTACGCACGGTTAGTCGAAGAGAACCGCCGTCGGGGAAAAGATCAGCCGGAATTCGAACTGCTCGATACGGGCGTTTTCGCCGATGATCGCTATTTCGATGTTGGCGTGGAGTACGCGAAGGGCGATGTTGAAGACATTCTGATCAAAGTCACTGTGACCAACCGTGGGCCCGAAGCTGCTCCGCTGCGCCTCCTCCCCACCATCTGGTTCCGCAATACCTGGGCGTGGGGCGGCGACGCCGAGCGTCCTGACATGCGCCGCGTTGCCGGCGGTATCGAAATTGAGCATCCCGCTCTCGGTAAACGATGGCTCTATTGCGACGAATCTCCCGAAGTTCTATTCACCGAAAACGAAACTAATCTTCAGCGGCTGTACGGTGTCGAGAACCGCTGCAAATGCGTGAAGGACGGCATCAACGATTACATCGTGAACCGCAAGCAGGACGCTGTTGCTCCTATGCCGATGGGCACCAAAGCCGCAGCACACTACAAATTGCAGGTTCCTGCCGGTGGCAGCGTAACCATCCGACTGCGACTGACCGACATTGATTTTTCCGGGGTTGCCGAAGCCGCATTCGACGGTTTCGACCGACTCTTCGCTTTGCGGAAAAACGAAGCTGACGAGTTTTATCGCACCGTAATTCCTCAAGCGCTCTCGCCGGACGCACAGAACGTCATGCGCCAGGGGTTTGCCGGCATGCTGTGGTCGAAGCAGTTCTACCACTACGTCACAAAGGACTGGCTTGAAGGTGATGAGGATAATCCACCTCCGCCCACGGAGCGAAAAAACGGCCGCAACAGCCAGTGGCCTCACCTCTATAACGCCGATGTGATTTCAATGCCCGACAAGTGGGAGTATCCCTGGTATGCCGCTTGGGACCTGGCGTTCCACTGCGTTCCGCTGGCGCTGGTCGATTCCGACTTCGCAAAGGAGCAGCTCGTGCTGCTGCTGCGCGAGTGGTACATGCATCCCAACGGTCAGCTTCCTGCGTATGAGTGGGCCTTCGGAGATGTAAATCCGCCGGTCCACGCCTGGGCCGCATGGCGCGTTTACAAGATCGATAAGAAGCGGAATGGCAAAGGTGATCGCGCTTTTCTGGAACGCGTTTTCCACAAGCTGCTTCTGAACTTCACCTGGTGGGTGAATCGGAAAGACGCTGATGGAATGAATATTTTCCAGGGCGGGTTCCTCGGACTCGACAACATCGGAGTGTTCGATCGCAGCGCCCCTCTGCCCACAGGCGGATACATTGAACAGTCAGACGGCACCAGTTGGATGGCGATGTACACCCTCAACCTGCTCGCCATCGCGCTCGAACTGGCAAGCGAAGATCCGGCATATGAAGACGTCGCCAGTAAATTCTGGGAGCACTTCATCTATATCGCTCACGCCATGAACCATCGCGGCAACGACGGCATCGGGTTATGGGATGAGATGGACGGATTCTTCTACGATGTCCTCCGCTTCCCGGATGGCCGAAAGTATCCCATGCGGATTCGTTCGATGGTCGGGTTGATCCCGTTGTTTGCGGTTGAAACGCTCGAGCCCGAACTTCTCGATCGCTTGCCTGGTTTCAAGCGGCGACTCGAATGGTTCATCGAGAATCGTCCAGACCTCGTCGGCAACGTGGCATGCATGCGAACACGCGGGCAAGCAGAGCGAAGATTGCTGTCAATTGTCGGACGCGATCAGTTACGCCGCGTGCTGCAGTTGATGCTCGATGAAAACGAATTCCTGTCCCCGTACGGGATTCGAGCGCTCTCGCGCTATCACAAGGACCATCCATACACGCTCGCCGTCAACGGAATGGATTATCGTGTCAACTACGAGCCGGGGGAATCAAGTACCGGCTTGTTCGGCGGCAATTCCAACTGGCGCGGACCGATATGGTTTCCGGTCAACTTTTTGCTCATTGAGTCATTGCAGAAGTTTCATCATTACCTCGGCGACGATTTCAAGGTCGAGTTTCCGGCGCACTCAGGAAACATGCTGACGCTCTGGGATGTTGCCGCGGAGCTTTCGCGCAGGCTATCGCAGATTTTTCTGCGCGATGAAAAAGGCGAGCGCCCAGTTTACCGCGATATCGCCAAGTTCCAGTCGGATCCGAACTGGAGCGACCTTATTCTGTTTCACGAATACTTCCACGGCGATACCGGCCGGGGCGTTGGGGCAAGCCATCAGACCGGGTGGACCGGTTTGGTAACCAAGATGTTACAGCAGAGCGGCGAAACCACCGACCGCAAGAAAAACGAAAGCGCTGGAGTAGCCTTCGCAGACTAAGTCGCGAATCAGAGATCAACCTAAATTGGAGAAAATGAAATGAAAGCCATTAGTGTGTTTCCCGGAAAAGCCAACAGCGTGCATCTGGCTGACCTGAACAAGCCTTCACTTAATGATGTGCCCGGCGGTCGCGGTGTTTTGGTCAAAGTTTTGCGCGTAGGCGTGGACGGCACCGACAAAGAAATCAATGCAGCCGAGTACGGCGCCGCGCCTTCCGGATACGATTTTCTGGTGATTGGTCACGAAGGATTCGGCCGGGTCGAAGCTGTCGGCCCGAATGTGACTGAGGTGAAACCAGGCGATTACGTCGTCGCCACAGTTCGCCGCCCGGGTCACAGTATTTACGACCTGATCGGCACCAACGACATGACTACCGACGACACCTATTTCGAACGTGGCATCAATCTCCGCCATGGCTTTCTGACCGAGTATTACGTGGATGACACCGAGTTCATCGTGAAGGTGCCGCAGGGATTAAAGCACGTCGGCGTATTGCTGGAGCCGTTCACCGTTGTTGAGAAAGGTATTCATCAGGCGTACGAAATTCAGCGGCGGCTAAAAGTTTGGCGTCCGCGGCGTGCGGCTGTAATGGGAGCTGGCACGATCGGGTTGCTTGCAACTTTGGCTCTACGTTTGCGTGGAGTTGAAGTCACCACCTTCGCCCGAAATCCCAAGCCGAACCTTAATGCCGAGCTTATCGAAGCGCTCGGCGCCAGGTATGTGATCACGCAAGAAGTGCCGGTGATGGAGGGCGCGAAACAATTTGGCCCTTTCGATCTGATCTTCGAGGCGACCGGCAACTCCGGCGTAGTCTTTGACAGCATGCAAGCCCTTGGCAAGAACGGTGTTCTGGTGCTCTCCAGCGTCACCGGCGGAGACCGCATGATCCAGGTTCCAGCCGATCGCATCAATCTGCAATTTGTGCTCGGCAACAAAGTGATGGTCGGAACGGTGAATGCCAACCGCGAATACTTCGAAGCGGGCGTGCGGGATATGTCTCAGGCCGAGGCGGAGTATCCAGGATGGCTGAGCCGTTTACTTACTGATCCGGTACGTGGTCTGGAGAACTACCCCGAGCTATTCAAGAAGCTCACCAGTCCGAATGGCTCGATCAAGGTGTTCTGCGAGGTCGCAGACGTCTAGAAATCTGGTTCTCGATTTGCCGGAGAATTGTTTGTGAGTGAACAAAAGAAAACTCGGATTCTGATTCTCGGCGGGGGTTTCGCCGGCCTGCATGCAGCCATCCATCTGGATGACACCTTGGCCCGTGATCCCGATATCGAGATCACTCTGGTGAACCGCGACAATTTCTTTTTATTCACTCCCATGTTGCACGAAGTTGCGGCCAGTGATCTTGACCTCACGAACATTGTGAACCCAATACGAAAGCTCCTGAAGCGGATTAACTTTTTTGCCGGTGAGGTTGAATGTGTCGATCTGGAGCGGAAGGTGGTGACGGTTTCGCATGGATTCGACCACCATCATCACGAACTTCCATACGATCACGTAGTGATTGGTCTGGGCTCGATTACGAACTTCTTCAATCTGCCCGGCCTCGAACCGCGAGCGCTGACCATGAAATCCCTCGGAGACGCCATTCATCTCCGCAATCGCCTGATCGCGCACCTCGAAGAAGCTGACACCGAATGCAGCGCAGCCGTGCGCCGCCCATTGCTGACTTTTGTAGTTGCAGGCGGAGGGTTCGCCGGCGTCGAAACAATCGCGGGCATTAATGATTTTGTTCGCGAGGCGGTCCGCTTTTATTCAAATCTACGGGAAGACATGCTGCGGGTTGTGCTTGTGCATCCGGGCGAAGTAATTCTGCCCGAGCTTGGCGAAAAGCTGGGCCGCTACACCGAGAAAAAACTCGCGGAACGAGGAGTCGAGATTCTGGTGAACACGCGGGTAACCGGGGTCACCGATAACAGCGTGCAACTGAGCACCGGCGAAAAGATCGTGAGCAAAGCACTGATCTGGACTGCCGGTACTTCGCCCAATCCGGCGCTCGATTCGCTTCCTTGCATTAAAGAGCGGGGGCGCCTGAAAGTTGACGAAATGCTGCGTGTGCCGGGCTGGCCCGATGTCTGGGCACTGGGTGATTGCGCGCTGGTGCCAAATGCAAAGACCGGGCAATATCATCCGCCTACGGCCCAGCATGCTTTGCGCCAAGGAAAGACGCTGGCTAAAAATCTCATCGCAAGCATTCGCGGCGGAGATCTGAAACCATTTTCGTTTTCGACCATCGGCCAGCTTGCGGCCATTGGACGCCGAACCGGAGTCGCCAATATTTTCGGAATTAATTTTTCTGGGTTCATAGCGTGGTGGATGTGGCGAACCATTTACCTGAGTAAACTTCCGCGATTCGAGAAAAAACTCCGGGTTGCGCTGGACTGGACGCTTGATCTCCTGTTCACAAAAGATCTGGTGCAGTTCCAGACTTTTCGCGCTCCGACTATTTCCCACATGGACCAAACCGACAGCATGTCCGTGCTCGTCGCTTCTCGCGCCGCGGCTGCTGCCGCCCTGGAGGGTACGTCATGATTCGCTTCACAGAAGATGTTTGCACCAACCTGGACGCGTCTCTTCGCCGCGAATGGCTGGAGACCAATGGTATCGGCGGTTTCGCATCCGGCACAATTAACGGGTGTAACACGCGCAGATACCACGGACTGCTCGTTGCCGCCACCAAGCCCCCAGTCGGAAGGCTGGTCCTGCTTTCGAAATTTGAAGAAACTCTCATCGTGAACGGCACTAGCTATGAACTCGGCACAAATCGCTATCCGGGCACAGTGCATCCCCAGGGGTTTCAATTCCTCAAAGCGTTCCGGCTCGATCCATTTCCGGCGATCACCTTTCGTGTAGATGGAATCGAAATTGAAAAGACGCTGTTCATGGTGCAAGGTGAAAACACGACGGTCATCGAATATGCGCTGAAGAGCGCGCCGGACTCAGTAACGGTGAAACTCGAGCTGCGCCCCTTGATCGCTTTTCGCGACTACCACAGCCTCACTCACGAAAATGGCGCAATTAGTTCCAGAGTAGATCAGCAAAGCGAACTGATCAGCGTTTCCCCCTATCAGGGTCTTCCCGGGCTGTACCTCGCCAACAATGCACAGGAAGTCGAGAGCACGGGCAACTGGTATCGCAACTTTGAGTACGATGCTGAACGCGAACGCGGGCTCGATTTCCAGGAAGACCTCTTCAATCCATGTGTGCTGAGCTTCGACCTTAATTCGACGCAGAAGGCGACGATTATCGCCTCGACCGAACCCCACGATGTAAAGTCTGCGGAACAATACCGCGCGCATGAGATCTCCAGACGGAAAGAGAACGCAGGCCGCTCTCCAGTTAACGATGACTTCATCAACTCACTGACGGGCGCCGCCGACCAGTACATTGTTTCCCGCGGCGATCAGAAGAGCGTGATCGCGGGATATCACTGGTTCAGCGACTGGGGCCGGGACACGATGATCGCGCTCCCTGGTCTTACGCTGCCGACGGGCAGGCATGACGTGGCCCGAAGCATTTTGCGCACATTCTCACAGAGTGTTAGCCAGGGCATGCTTCCAAACCGTTTTCCCGATGCCGGTGAAACTCCGGAGTACAACACCGTTGATGCCACTCTGTGGTTCTTCGAGGCGGTTCGCGCCTACCTGGCATACACAGGTGATCTTACATTTGTTCAAGAAGAGCTCTATGACGTACTGACAGACATCATCAACTGGCACGTGCGCGGAACTCGCTTCGGCATCAAGCTCGATTCAGCCGGATTGCTCAATTCTGGCGAAGACGGCGTACAACTGACGTGGATGGACGCAAAGGTTGGCGATTGGGTTGTGACGCCTCGCCGGAGCAAACCGGTTGAAATTCAGGCGCTGTGGTACAACGCGATCTGCATCATGGAAGAGCTTGCTGGGTGCACCGGTGACGAATCAGCGAAGAAGCGCTACAACAGCATGGCCGCCCTCACCAAGTGGAGCTTCAATCGCCTGTTATGGAATGAGAAAGGCGGCTATTTGTATGATGTTATCAACGGCGGCCCGCCCGATGCCAGCATTCGTCCGAATCAGATCTTTGCTGTTAGCTTGCCGCATTCGATGCTCAGCCCGGAGCGCGCGAAACAAGTGGTAAACGTCGTGGAACAGCATTTATTGACTCCGTACGGCCTCCGCAGTCTTGCTCCGGGCGACCCGCATTACCGCGGCCGTTACACTGGCGATGGCGCCAGCCGCGACGGCGCATACCATCAGGGCACCGTCTGGCCGTGGCTGATGGGTCCTTTCATCACCGCATATATAAAGATTAACGGCGGGAGCGAAGCCGCCCGCAGGCAAGCTGAACTTTGGCTGACGCCTTTGAAGGAGCACCTGTCCGACGCCGGTCTGGGGCACATTTCGGAAATCTTCGAGGGAGACGCGCCGCATGGTCCAGTCGGCTGCATCGCGCAAGCGTGGAGCGTTGCAGAAATTCTCCGCGCAACCGTAGAGGACATCTACGAGATCCGGCCGCGGGCAACACACGCCACCTTGAAAGCTGTATCAAACCGGCCAAGCGAGGCACAACGCAAACGGGCAGCAAGCTAGGAGAAACTCATGGACGCTCGTCCCCTTTACATTCCGGTAATCCTCGGCACATCGCGCAAAGGACGCATGAGCGCGCATGTCGGACACCTCCTAGCCGCCGAAGTAGCAAAACAGAATGGAGTTGAGACCGAACTCATCGATATCTGCAGCTTGCCATTACCGACCGATGATGTCGGCGAGGCGATTAAAGATAACGCATTTGCTTCTAAGATGGATCGGGCAGACGGTTTAGTCATCGTCGCTCCCGAGTACAACCATGGCTATTGCGGGCTATTGAAGCATGTGCTCGACAGCTGCCTGAAAGAATACATCCACAAAGCTGTTGGCATTGTCGGCGTTTCGGCGGGCCCGTTCGGCGGCAGCCGGGTTGTCGAGAACCTGCTTCCAGTCATGCGCGAGCTGGGCCTGGTCACAATTTTTTGGGATGTGAACTTCTCCGCTGTACAGAATTGTTTCAACGCGAGCGGAGAGTTGCTGGATTCCGCATACATTCGAAGAGTTGATAAGTTCCTGAAGGAGCTGATCTGGATGTCCCGAACCCTGCGTCACGGTCGCGAAAACGTCGCGTTGTAATCGGACTGCAGAAACCGTCTTTTCCGGTGAGCTATGCAAACTGAAAAAATAAAATGTCCACGTTGCGGTGCTGAGATGAACCACCACGCCGACAAAATCATACCCTCAGAATCAGCAGCAGAATTAAACACAGCGTTTGGAATGCCCGTGTTCGAAGCGCACAGATGCCCATCATGCGGCGCAGGTGTAGTGCGGAACGCACTTAATTCCTGCTGATTCCCGATCCTCCAAGAGCGATCTTTCGGGGTCTCGATCAGCTCTCATTTCGTAGCTGGCGAGATCACCTCCTCGCCCGTAGCCTCCTGATTTTTTTCTATTGATTGAATGAGACTCTGCTGCGTGATCACGCCTTCGAGATGACGCTGTTCACCCCGCGTCAAAACGGGCAATAACCCAGGATTCTTGCCCAGCCTCTCAACCGCGACTCCGATTACATGGTCGGGATACACATAAGCCGGGTTTTTGATCATGGAACTAGCCACAGGCATAGACGCTGTATTCGATCGCGCGGCACGCTCGATCACAGCGCGTGTGATAAGGCCCGATAAGACTCCATCAGTGCCGACGAGAAAGCACTTGGCTTGGGTATTTGCGATCATGGCCAGCGCCTTCTCGAAGCTGGTATCAGGTGGAATCGAGGTATAGTCGCGGGTCATGATGTCGCGCGCTCGCCAGGCGCTAAGGGCCATGCGTCCGCCGACCTCAGGGAGATAAACGTCATCCTGTTCCAGCAGAGCGTGATAGAGGGGCTTCGGCTGAAAATGTCGCGAGATCCAGAAGCTGATCATATTCGCAACCATCAGCGGCACCAAAACCTGGTAGTTATCGGTGAGTTCGAAGATCATTAACACAGAAGTCATTGGGGCGCGAATGATTCCTGCGAACAGGGTCCCCATTCCAACCATGGCATAAGCGCCAGGATCACTGGTGGGGAAAAAGGCGAAATGCTGAACCAGCACACCGACCGCGCCGCCGGTCATGGCTCCCAGGTAGAGACTTGGCGCAAAAATTCCGCCGGCATTGCCCGAAGCATAGGAAACGATCGTCGCCCCCAGTTTTGCAAGGCAGAGCACAATCATCGTTCTCAGCAACAGCCCGCCATTGAGCGCTTGATCAACGTATTCATATCCAACCCCCATGACTTGGGGAAAAAATATCAGTACAACCCCGATGATTAATCCACCCATAGCTGGCTGAAAGATCTTTGTATTGGCCGGCAACGCGCGAAACAGTGATCTGATCTTCAGCAGTCCCTTAGAAAACCCCAGCGATACAACCCCACCTACAAGCCCCAGAGCGGTATAAGCGATGAGCTCAGCCGGGTGAACAAAATGATATTGAGGTACATGGAAAATCGGACTATTTCCCAGGATTGATCGCTCTACGATCACCGCCGTAACCGATGCCACCACGGTTGAACCGATAAGGCTGGCATTCATGTCACCGATGACTTCTTCCAGCGCAAAAAGCACCGCCGCGATAGGAGTGTTGAACGCGGCCGACAGCGCTGCTGCAGCTGCAACCGGGACCAGGCTCTGAACGCGCCTGGGCGAAAGCCGGAACCAACGCCCGATCGCGGAGCCCAACCCGGCTCCGATTTGTACGGAAGGACCTTCCCTACCCATCGAGTGTCCGCTGCCAATACAAAGCGCCCCCGTAAGAAATTTGCCGAATGCGACACGTGCGGGGATGTAGCCTTGTTGAACGTGAAAAGCAGCTTCAGTCTGGGGCACTCCGCTACCAGCAGCTTCCGGGAAAAATCTTTTTATGAGGAAGCCGGTGCACAAGCTCACCAAAGTCGGCACCAATATCAGGCGCAGAATTGAAGGCGAAATTCCGAACAGCAGGAAGGTCGTGCGTTTTATGGCGAGGGTGAAGAGAACCGCGCTTAAAGCCGAGATCACGCCAATCAGTACGGTTAAAGCGAGAAAAATCCGGTCCTCGCTCAAATGTAGCCATCGTGGCAGTGAGATGTTCATTGTCTCCCGTCGTGCCTGGATGCGATCAGCAGCAGGGCTTGGTCCGATTCCGGAGCTTTTCCGCAAGCTGCGTTGGTTGCGGTCTCTATGCGATAGATCGTCTCCAGACCGGACCTCACAACATCAGGATCGCGCTCAATATTGCGAAGTTGGAACTGGGGCTGCGTCGACACAGCCTCGGTTGCGAGATTCTGGAGATTGGTGGTTTGCTCATTCGTGAGCCGCTGTCCCAGGCAGGTTTGCAGGCGTTGCATTGCCTGCTGATATCCAGCTTTAAGACGCTGCTGCCGTTCTCTGGCGCTGAGCTTGGGGCCCAGGGGATCCAGGGAAAAAATAAGTTTGACCAGAGAGAGTTTTTCTTGCACATCTCCAGATTCGTTGCCCTGCCCAACCGCCGTCTCCAGATAATGTCGGGCCTTGGAATAATTGCCGAGTTCAAAATAGGCGTCCCCGGCGCCTGCGAGAGCCGCTGGGTCATGAGAATCAAGCTTGAGTGCGATCTCGAAATCTTTCAGCGCGTGCTGAGGGTCGTTCGCCTGCAGGAACAACTGACCGGCCTGGACGTGTGATTCTGCGGAATCTGGAAGATCACCGTCTAAGGTGAGGAGTTCCGAAAGGGCGCGATCAAACTGCTGATGAGAAAGCAAGAGTTGGATCAACTCAATCCGTGCCCGCCGGCGACGCTTATCTACTTGATTTCCCGTCCATCGGCCATAAATTGCATTCTCGTAATAATGAATGGCTTCGGTGAGATCGGCCCGTTTTGATGCCAGGCCGGCCAAGACCAGGTTGATCTGGGCATCCTCAGGATCAGCTTCGCGCAGTCGCAGTACAGTTTGGGCAGCCTCAAGGTCATGATTGCCGGCCGCCAATGCACGCGCTAGTGCAAAGGCATATTTCTGATTCTCACGATCGTTTGCAACTGCCTTTCGAAAAGAATCGATCGCCTTTTCAGTTAGCCCCGAGTCGACCTGCTGCTCGCCTTTTGCGTACCACGTCGCCGCGGTGTGAATCTCCAACTGGCGGTCTTTTGCCGCTATATTGCGAGTAAGGAAAAACAAACCTATCGCGATTGCCGCAAGCACGAGCAGCCAGAAAACATCTCGGTCTAGAGCGCGTGATGTCTGTGGCTCAGTCACCAAGCTCGTGCCTCCAGCGCGGGAACCAGGAAGTCCATCTGAATGGTGCTCACTCCTTCAACATTCATATTACGCCATCGCTGCCGGTGCCAAAACTCACCTCGCCAACATCCCGAAGGAAATCCCTATCACTCGGAAGAGCAGACGCGAAGATTCACACACCTGGGGCAGTTTTATTACGAGAACATGCAATACAAGAAAGCGGAGCCATATCTGCTGCGCTCTTCTGCGGACCAACCGAAAAGCGCTCAACTGCTGACCGCGCTCGCCAACGCTCAATTGCAAAACGGCGAAACCGAGTTGGCTCTCGCAAATGCCCGCAAAGTGCCTTCTCTCGCCAACCCCAAGACGTTTGCGATTTCACATTTGATCGTGGCGCAGGCGCTTGCTGGAAAGGGCAAAGACGATGAAATTGCGAAGGAATACAAGGAGTTTTTGAAGGAAGCGCCTGACTCTCCCTTAGCGCCCCGGGTGAAGGACGCATTGGCTAAACTGAATTCAAAGTGAGAAGGTGAACCAGAATCCAGTTCCGTTACGGACGCGCAAACTTTGCGTCATCTATGGCGACATTCTGTGTTATCTGGAGTAAGCGGATGTCCAGCGTGCGATGAGGCCTGATGATAACCCGGTGCGTCGGAACCTGTATGCCGTCGAATTCTTTGTAATCATCGTAGTCGATCTGGGTGGGATTAAGACCGAGCGGCGACGAACCGAAGCGCAGCTGGCGGAGCAACAACCCAGTCTGCCGGTCGAAATACAACTCCAGCGGCGGCCCAGACGAGTTAGTGGCAAATAATAGGATCACATCGTGTTCACCAATTTTTTCTGTCCTTACTACCTTCAGCTCTTGGAAGGTCTTTTTAACGTTGATCGGGAATTGCAGATCCGCGTCCAGCTTGGCGCCTTCGATGTCCGCCTGAGGCATGTCGCGAGCCGGGCCTGACGGAGATCTGGACCATCCGCTCTGACCATCCAATACTGTTAGGCTATCTCCCGCGGGCAAGTGGACAATCATGGCCTGCCGGAACGGCGACTTCGACAGAATTTCAATAGGTAAGGCAGGCCCTACGCCGAAAGTAACTGTGCCGCTTTCAGCGCGGCTCGATACCTTCTGGATGGAGGCTGCGCCTCCAACTGCCTGTATGTACTTTTCAATCACCTCGCTCGCAGAGGGCAGATCGGTCCGATCTGCAGCCGCCGGCTGAGCGGTCAATCGAGCCTCAGAGATATACGGCGCGGCGCTGTCAACCATGGGAATACTCACCGGTTTGGCGGAACCGCGATGGCACGTGTAACAAGTAACCGCTCTCTCGCCGTGAAATTGGCTTGCATTCAAGTCGAACATCATCTGCATCATCCGACGGGCGGTTTGCTTCGGCTGTTTGTCGTCTTTATCGAAGGCATCGCGGACATGGCAGAACTCGCACTCGACGCCCAACGATGCCGTTATGAACTGCATCGCCGGAATCAGCTGGTC
>DATJHT010000058.1:0-14246 GCA_035493765.1 Terriglobales bacterium | reverse complement strand
ACGACGCTTCCGGCGACGTCCATTGGCTCCCCGATGCGATGCAATGCAGCAATGCGTTCCAGCGTGTCAGCACGGTTCTCTGGCACCGCCAGATATCCCTCAGTTCCGGGTGTATGGATAAACGTGGGAGCCACCGCATTTACAGTAATGTTGTGCTTGCCCCATTCAACGGCCAGGCACTTCGTCAGGTGCGCGATTCCGGCCTTGGTCATGCAGTAAATACTTTCCGTCGGTAGGGCGGCGAATCCTGCCTGCGAGCTCATGTTTATGATTCGCCCATATTTTTGCCGGATCATGACTCTGCCTGCGGCCTGACTGGCGAAAAATGTACCTTTCAGATTGATCGCCAGCGTCGCGTCGAAATCGGCTTCAGTGACATTCTCGGCCAGATTGTCCGGCGCGATACCGGCGTTGTTGACCAGGATGTCAAGTTTGCCGAACTGCGCTGCCGCTTCGCCGACCGCAGCTGAAATCTGGTCCATCTGCGTCATGTCCATTTGAAGAGGTAGCGCACGGCGTCCCAGGCGTTCAATTTCGGTCGCAAGCCCTGATCCTGTCCGTAGATCACGCAGCCCGAGAGCGACGTCTGCGCCCGCGTGTGCCAGCGCCAGCGCGATTGCCTTCCCCAGCCCACGAGCTGAGGCGGTTACGAGGGCCGTTTTTCCGTGCAAGTCGAAATTTGGGAAGTCGTTGGTCATGGCGCGAGATTATATAATCGCGCTTTCCAGAATGCTGCCATCGAGGACTCAATTTGGCCTATAACGATCTTCGTGAATGGATCGCCGCGCTCGAACGCGCCGGCGAACTGAAGAGAATCACCACTGAAGCTGATCCGGTACTCGAGATTGCGGAAATCACCGACCGCGTTTCAAAAAGCCGCGATGCTCAAGGCCGGACCGGTGGCCCGGCGCTGCTGTTTGAAAGTCCCAAGGGCCATCAGATTCCTGTGCTGATTAATCAATTCGGTTCCGAGCGCCGCATGCGCATGGCCCTCGAAGTCGAATCGCTCGACGATATCGCGGGCCGCATCCGGCAGTTCATGGACGTGAAATCCCCGCAGGGATTTCTCGACAAGATCAAAATGCTGCCCATGCTCACAGAGATGGGCAATTTGTTTCCGAAAACCGTTCCCACCGGCCGCTGCAAAGAAGTCATTCGAAAAGGCAACTTCAGTTTGGATCACATTCCGGTGCTGCAATGCTGGCCGAAAGATGCCGGACGCTTCATCACGCTGCCGTGTGTAGTTACGCGCGATCCGAAAACCGGCAAGCGGAATGTCGGAATGTACCGCATGCAGGTGTTCGACGAATGTACCACCGGCATGCACTGGCAGCGGCAAAAAATCGGCGCAGAACACTACAGAGAAATGCTAAGGCGCTCGACATCTTCCAGCGCGTCATCGGTCGATATCATGGCCCGAACCTCCGGCGGGTCTCTGCTCGCGGAGAATCTTCCCGCGGGCCGAATGGACGTCGCCGTCGCCATCGGCACCGACCCGGCCATTACATTTTCCGCCATCGTCCCGGCGCCGCCTGAGGTCGAAGAATATTTGATTGCCGGTTTTTTACGGCAGAAGCCAGTCGAACTGGTGAAGTGCGAAACCGTCGATCTCGAAGTCCCGGCCTCGTCAGAGATTGTTCTCGAGGGACACGTGAATCTCGACGAACTGCGCACCGAAGGCCCGTTCGGCGATCACACAGGATTTTATTCGCTTGAAGATCTCTATCCGGTGTTTCACGTCACCTGCGTTACGCATCGCAATAATCCGATTTACGCGACGACCATTGTCGGCAAACCGCCGCAGGAAGACGCTTACATGGGAAAAGCCGTCGAACGCATTTTCCTGCCGCTGATGAAGCTCACCATTCCCGAGCTAGTGGACGTAAACCTTCCCATCGAAGGCGTGTTTCACAATCTGATGATCGTCTCGATTCGCAAGTCTTACCCCGGGCAGGCACGCAAAGTGATGAACGCCATCTGGTCGCTGGGGCAGGCCATGTTTACCAAGTGTGTGATCGTGGTTGACGAAGACGTGAACGTGCAGGATCTCGGCGACATCACGCTCAAGGTCTTTAATAATATCGACCCCGAGCGCGACATTCAGTTCACTCTCGGCCCGGTGGACTCGCTCGACCACGCCTCTCGACTGCCAAACTTTGGATCCAAGATGGGCATCGATGCTACGCGCAAATGGCCGACAGAAGGCTTCAGCCGTCCCTGGCCGGACGAAATCGTCATGGACGCCAAAACTAAGGCCTTGGTGGACGCCAAATGGAAAGCGATCACAAAAGAGCTCGGAATCGATTGACGAACTCGGGGTTCAAGCAACACAAGAGGCGGGCGCAAAGCCCGCCTTTCTCAATTCTCAAGCCTATTTTCAGAGTAGCATTTCGGGTGGGGGCATTGCGCCAAGGTTCGCACATTTATATTCGCCATAGTTTCATGTAGTTCGGGGAACATGCGGCTCTGAGGGAGCTTGACAAAAATTCGATCGAGAAATTCACAGGTAAAATCCCGCGGAATTCAGTCGATGTCAGGAGGCAGGAAATGAGGCTCAAGGGGAAAGTGGCATTGGTGACAGGGGCGTCACGTGGGATCGGTTTCGCCGTGGCCGATTTGTTTGCGCGCGAGGGCGCGATCGTCTATGCCAGCAGTTCAAGCAACCCGTCTCACGTCTTTCCCTCCGGCGTGACCGGGGTACAGATGGACGTCTCGAAGGAAGAGCACTGGAAGCGAGTGGTGGCCGAGATCGTCGCCGCCCACCACAGGGTGGACGTTCTCGTGAACAACGCGGGCATTGCCGTCTATGATGCCGTGCACGACTGCAGCACTGAGAACTGGCGCAAGGTTCTCGGTGTGAACCAGGACGGTTGCTTCTTTGGGATGAGAGAAGTGGTCCCGCACATGAAGCAGCACAAGGCCGGCTCTATCATCAACGTCTCTTCTATCTGGGGAAGCGCTGCGGTGTCGGGTGCACACGCCTATCACGCGACCAAAGGCGCGCTGGTCATGATGTCGAAGAACGCTGCTATTACGTATGCCGGTGACGGTATCCGGGTGAATTCCATACATCCGGGCTTTATCGACACGCCGCTGACCCAAGCCCAGGACCCGGCCATCAGCGCCCACATCGTCGGCATGACACCGATGAAGCGGGCCGGCACTCCACTTGAAATCGCGAACGGTTGTCTTTTTCTTGCCTGCGACGAGTCGAGCTACATGACCGGCGCCGAACTCGTGATCGACGGGGGATACCTGGCTCAGTAGCTTGCGGCAGACCCCTCGAACCACGTTTATCGTACCGTGGTTGACCTCCGATTCACGGGTGCTGGAGACCATCTTCCTGACGAAAATTTGACACCGCAATGATTCGGGCGCACCCTGCTTCTTCGGATTTCCTGCTATTTTCTAGATAGCCCTGCGGCGTGCCCCTCCTACTAGTAAGGATCGCCAGGGAACGCACTCACATATGACCAAACGACGCTGTGTCATCACGGGAATGGGGGTCGTCAGTCCGAACGGGATTGGGACCGCGGCTTTTTCAGAAGGCGCGCTTGCTGGACGCAGCGGAGTCCGACGAATTTCGCGTTTCGACTCATCCGCAATCGAAGTCCAGATCGCCGGAGAAGTATCCGGCTTCGACGAACTCGCGTGGGTGGAGAAAAAAGAGCGCAAGCACGTCTCGCGGGTGTTGCCGCTGGCACTCTGCGCCTCGACTGAGGCCCTCGCCAGCGCCGGCATCGACGCCGCTTCCCTGCCGATCGAAGAACGTCGTCGCTTCGGCGTGATCATGGGTACAGGCGGAGGCTCGCAGGAATTTACGGAAGAGCAGTACCGTTTGTATTTCAACGGCCAGGTCAGCAAGATGAGCCTGTTCTGCATCCCCACTGGAGTTATGGGATCGCTTTCGAGCGAGCTGAATTGCCGCTTCGCCCTCAAAGGTCCCAGCCACATCGTCACCACCGGTTGCACTTCTTCGACCGATGCTATGGCTTATGCGACCCGCCAGATCGAGTCGGGGCGGTTGGATTGCGTTCTCACCGGCGGCGCCGATGCTCCTATCTCCCTGGGCACCGTACGCGGATTCATACTGATGGGGATTCTGACCGAAAAATGGAACGCCACTCCCGAGAAGGGATCGCGGCCGTTTTCCGCGGACCGTGATGGATTTGTCCTGGCCGAGGGTTCCTGGATGTTTGTGTTCGAAGAATACGAACACGCGCGGGCCCGGGGAGCAAAAATCCTGGCGGAAGTTGCCGGTTACGGCTCAACCTGCGAGGCCTATCATCGGGTGCGCCTGATGGAGTGCGGCGAGGAACCCTCGCGCGCCATTCAACTGGCCATTAAGAACGCCGGAATCGGCCCTGATCAGGTGGATTACGTGAACCTCCACGGAACATCCACGCAACTCAACGATCGCATCGAAACCCGGGCGCTCAAGCTTGCCCTGGGCGAGGAGCGGGCCAGACAAGTTCCCATGTCGGCGCTGAAATCGCAGATAGGGCATCCGCAAGGAGCGTGCGGGGCAGCGGGCGTCGCCGCTACTCTGGTTGCCATGGAACATAACCAACTTCCGCCGACCATCAATCTCAATAGTCCGGACAAAGAGTGTGATCTGGATTATGTAGCAGCAGCCGGCCGAAAAAAGTCCATCGAGCATGCGGTTTGCAACTGCATCGCATTTGGATCGAAGAACTCGGCTCTGGTGCTAAGGAAGTCGGCATAGGTTTCCGAATAGTTGCCACTGTGTGCTCGCCCCCATCCTGCTTATTTTCCAGCGCAAGAAGAGTCAGTCCCAGTCGTTCCCACTTTGGATCGATCTCATGATGGGTCTCAGGGTGACACAAAATGTCAGCATCAATGACAAGCCGTGACAGAACTCTTAAAAAATCGCCCCCTTCTCATTGCGGGTTGCAGGCGTAAGTCGCTGAAAATCATGGATAATGAGGCGTTTAGTGGCTATAACTTTCGTAATTAACGCCGTTGGCGAGGGAAGTGCGAGGATAACTGGCGTCGGGTCGCTGAGACCAGGATAGAAAAGTTTTAAAATTGGGTTTACACCCACAAGAGGGAAACAATAAAAATGCGTAAACAGAAGGGTTTTTCGTTAATTGAGTTGCTGATCGTGGTCGCGATCATCCTGATCATCGCCGCGATTGCTATTCCGAACTTGCTGCGCGCTCGCATCGCAGCCAACGAGTCATCTGCCTCGAGCATTGTTCGTACTTTGAACACCGCAGAAGTCAGCTATGTAACGGCTTATCCGTCCACCGGCTATTCGGCTGCTATGTCTGCTCTTGGTGGGACACCGGGCGTGTGCGGCAGCGGCGGTACCGGGCCGACTTCAGCTTCAGCTTGCTTGATTGACGACGATCTAGCCACCAATGGCGGTACCGTCGGCAAGAGCGGCTACAAGTTCGCCGAAACTGGAACGGGCTCACCCGCAGGCACCTATATCGCCACTGCTACACCAAGTGCGATCGGCAGCAGCGGCGTGAACAGCTTCTGTTCGGGTGAGGATGCGGTAATCCATAAGGATTCCGCTGCAAGCACACCGGCAGATGCTCCCACCTGTGATGCGTTCCCTTCACTGGGCAACTAGTTAGTGGTTTGCGGTTGGCCTGAGGCCTCGGGGGAGGGGCAACGGGCGGGGAGCAATGGGCAACCGTTGCTCCCTTATTACTTTGGTGGATACTCTCGGGGTTACTGTTCGCTCTGGATGCGAACTGACGTGTTAGAACCTTAAAGATATGGCCAGCGCGGCTCAGCCTGCTACGATTCCAGCCCCTGGAATCCAACTATTTACTCAACCGGGTAAGCGCAGTGCCATGTTGTCCCTGCTGCTCGTTCTCGCCACCTTAATTAGTTACAATCCCGTCGTTCATAACAACTTCGTCAGCTTTGACGACCCGTCTTACATTACCTCCAATTCACATGTTCGCGCAGGATTGACTTGGAACACAGTCACTTGGGCTTTCCGTAGCACGGAACTGGCGAACTGGCATCCGCTGACGTGGATCTCGCATGCGCTGGATGCCAGCCTATTTCGTTTGAATCCGATCGGGCACCATTACATGAATGTATTGCTGCATGCTACGACGGCAACGCTGCTGTTCCTGTTTCTGCAGGCAGCTACCGGCCTGGCGTGGCGGAGCGCGGCGGTGGCAGCGCTATTTGCGATTCATCCCCTCAATGTGGAATCGGTGGCGTGGGCGTCGGAACGGAAAAGTGTTCTGTGCATGTTTTTTTTCCTGCTGATGTTGCTGGCATATCGCTGGTACGCACAGCAGCCGAAATGGAAACGCTATTCCCTCGTCGCGCTGCTTTTCGCAATGGGCCTGATGTCAAAGCCGATGCTAGTGACTGCGCCCTTTCTTCTACTTCTGCTGGACTATTGGCCTCTCGAAAGAACGCAAACGATTTCTTTGCCACGTTTAATAACCGAAAAATTGCCGTTGCTGGCGATGTCAGTAGTTTCGTGTGCTGTCACTATAGTTGTTCAGAGAAGCGGGGGGGCGATTCACAACGAAGAATTCTCGTTTGGCAGCCGGTTGGTGAACGCGTTGATCTCCTATGCCCGTTATGTTGGTAAGGCAATTTGGCCGTCCCATCTGGGGGCATTTTACCCATACGCAGAACACCGGCCAGACTGGCAGATTGCGGCTGCGGTGATGTTTCTGGCATTGGCTACTGCGACTATGTTGTTGCTGCGCAAGCAGCGATACCTGGCTGTGGGCTGGTTGTGGTTTCTGGGAGCGATGGTACCGGTCGTCGGAATAGTTCAGGTCGGGGAACAAGCCATGGCGGACCGTTATGCCTATCTCCCCCTGATAGGGCTGTTTATGGCCGCAGTGTGGACGGTCGCCGATGTCGCGAAGGCGGAGAAAATCCACCCTTCCTATTTAAGTGTAGGCACGTGCGTGATATTGGTTGCGCTATCCGCGACGACGTACCGGCAGAGCGGCTATTGGAAGACCACAAGCACGTTGTGGACGCATACCCTGGCGGTGACCGGGCCAAACTTCATGGCAGAAGACAGCCTGGGGGCAGCCCTGATGGATGAAGGCAAGTTGCCAGAAGCGAAAAAACACTTTGAGAGAGCCGTGGCGATTAATCCACGCGACGCGTTCGGGCTGCTCGATTTAGGGGCTTGCGAGAAACTCAGTGGGGATCTGGTTGAAGCGATGCGCAACTATGAAGCGGCGGTGCGCATGTCGGCGGATCGAAATTTGCAGGCAACAGCTCTCGGAAATATGGGCTCACTATACAAGACGAGCGGAGACTACGCGCGGGCGCGGGCCAAATATGAGTCGGCCCTTCAGCTTGTACCTGACTATAACCTCGCATTAACCAGCCTCGGATTAATGGCGGAAAAGGCGGGTGACTTGCCGGCAGCGATTAATTATTTTACCCATGCGGCGGCATCCTCGCCCTCGGACAGGCAATATTTGCTGCTCTCGCAGGCTTTGGCAAGAGCAGGTCGGCAGCAGGATGCGCAGCGAACGCTGGCACAGGCGCAGGCAATGTCACAGAATTGGGATGCGGCGGTCGGTGGTGTGAATTACCTATTGCGTCAATAACTTCGGCTCCGGGGGAACTGCCTTTACGTGAGCTTAAATGCAACGGTCCTAAGACTGTTTGGGTCGCTCCTTCATGTTCCTATCTAGAAATTTCGATCTCGATAGCGGCTTCACACTCGCAGAACTGCTGATCGTTGTTGTCCTAATTATTCTGCTGGCTGCAATCGCATTACCCAATCTGCTGCGGTCGCAGATCGCCGCCAACGAGACTGCTGCTATAGAGTCTCTCGCTAAGATCAACAAAGCTGAAGTCACCTATCAGACGGCATTTCCGACTCTGGGCTTTGCGAGCTCGATGCAAGCACTCGGACCGGAATCGCGCGACGGCAAGTGCGAGGCGAAAGAAAAACCGCCCAGCTCAGCCCACGCATGCCTGATCGAAGGCGCTCTGGCAAGCGCGGACAATTCAGCTCACACTCGCGCTGGGTATTGGTTCGCGGTTTCGCCGACGTCCAGAGATGCCGGCGGCGTCACAACTGGGTACGTGGCTGGCGCCTCGGCTGGAATTTTCAATAAGACCGGGTCACGCGACTTCTGCTCCCTGGAAGACGCGGTGATCCGATTTTCGGTTCCCGATGGAAATTCGAAACCTCCGACCACCGCGGCAGCCTGCTCCGCGATGACCATTCTTCAGTGAAACTACCCCTTGTACGAGGGGGAAATCGAATTCATAACACGGCAGTAATGTTGCCGACGATCAAACCCTGTTTATAATTTTTACGTGGCTGCAATCGAAATTCTCGGCCTGGAGAAAACCTATAGCGTAGGTTTTTGGCGCAAACGGCCCAAGCGGGCCTTGCATCCTTTGCACCTCGCGATTGAAGATGGCGAGATCTTCGGTTTCTTGGGGCCCAATGGTGCTGGAAAAACCACCACGCTGAAGATGCTCATGGGGCTGGTATTCCCCTCCGGCGGTGGCGCTCGGATCCTGGGCATGGACCTCGATGATCCGCGCATGAAAGCACAGATCGGCTTTTTGCCCGAGCAGCCTTACTTCTACGACTATCTCACCGCGCGCGAACTCCTTACCTATTACGGGCAGCTTTCGGGCGTCGATTCGCGCCAACTGCCACGAAAAGTCGATTCAACTTTGGAGCGGGTTGGCCTGCGGGATGCCACTGATGTCCAGCTAAGAAAATTTTCCAAAGGCATGTTGCAGCGCGCGGGCATCGCCCAGGCGATTTTGCATGATCCGAAAGTCGTTTTCCTGGACGAACCCATGTCCGGTCTTGACCCCATGGGCCGGCGCGAAGTTCGGAGCCTGATTGAACAACTTAAAGCCGAGGGCAAGACGGTTTTCTTTTCCACGCATATCCTGTCCGACGCAGAGGCTCTTTGCGACCGCGTCGCGGTGATCAATCTCGGCCAACTTCGCGGCGTAGGGGCAGTGGCGGAGCTGACATCGGGCGTGCGCGGTAAAGTCGAAATTGTCTGGCAAGGGACCAGCGTGCCCGCGGCCATCAAATCGCTTGGCGCAGAGACTCACGTTGCCGGAGACACCACCCGCGCCATCATCTCTGAGCAAAACCAGGACGCCGCCATCGAAGCGGTGCGGCGCGAAACCTTGCGCCTTATCTCGGTCACACCCGTGCGTGTGTCGCTCGAAGACTATTTCATGGCGCAGCTGAAACCGTCACCTGAAGAGGTGGTTGCACGATGAACTCCCGGATTTGGCATATTGCGGCCAATACCTTTCGCGAAGCCGTGCGCGATCGGGTGCTCTATAACCTGATTGCGTTCGCGCTGCTCATGTCTGGCGCCGCTGTGTTAGTCGGACAGATTTCGATCGGCATTGAACGACTCGTGGTCATCAATCTCGGCCTGACCGCAATTTCGCTGTTCGGGGTCGTGATTGCCATTTTCATCGGTATCGGCCTGGTCTCGAAGGAAATCGACAAACGTACTCTGTATACCGTGCTTTCGCGCCCGGTGCGGCGGTGGGAATTTATCGCGGGAAAATTTTTTGGATTATCGGGAACGCTGGTGGTCAACACCTTCTTCATGGCGATCGGCGTCTTTATCGCGTTGCTCTATGTGTCGCACCATCTGACTCACGCCGACGCCGGCGTGCTGGTCGCGCTCTATTTCATCATTCTGCAGTTCGTGATCATTACCGCCCTGGCGCTGCTTTTCTCTTCATTTTCTTCGCCGCTGCTTTCAGCAGTGTTTGCATTTTCGTTATTTGTGATTGGCAGCTTCGCCGAAGATCTGCGCGGATTCGCCCGCCTGAGTCATGGCATCGCGCGTTGGCTGGCTACTGGCGCGGCCTACCTGGTCCCCAACTTTTCTGCGCTGAATGTGGTCAGCCAGGTGGCCCATCAAGTTAGCGTGAGCCGGCAACTCATCGCCTACAACACTGCCTACGCCGTGGTGTACACGCTGGCCGTATTGAGCGCCACAGCGTTGATCTTCGAACGCCGGAACCTGAAATGAAACGCACGCAGCGAATCGCAGCCGCAGCGAGTGCAACCCTTGTTTTTTCTCTCGCCGCCTCCACGCTGCTGCTTTGGCGCATCGATCAGATTCGCTCCACTGCGACTTTGGACGAGGCCCTTTACGTGACCTCACCGAAATTGCTGAAGCGGCTCAGTCTCGGATACGACGGCTTGCTCGCCGATATTTACTGGACGCGTGTGGTCCAGTACTACGGGGCCATGCACCGGGACGGCGGTGGAGAGTACAAGTTGCTCTGGCCCTTGTTGAATCTGACCGCTCAACTGGACCCAAAACTGACTCGCACCTACGAATTCGGCGGTACATTTCTTTCGTCCAAACCACCTATGGGCGCCGGGCTCCCCGACCGCGCAGTCGAGTTGGTCGAATATGGCATTCGCGAGAATCCTGACAACTGGCATCTCTATTACGACCTCGGCTTCATTCACTACGACCAGAAAAATTATTCCGCAGCTGCGGACGCCTTTTTGCGCGGATCGGAATTGCCGAATGCCCACCCCGTTCTGAAGATGCTGGCAGCCCGCATGGCTGAACATGGCGGTGACATCGAGACCGCACGCATGATGTGGACCACCACTTATGAAGATTCATCCGACAAAGATATTCGCGAAAACGCGCTGCTGCACTTGCGCGCCCTCAAGGTGGACCAGGATGTAACCGCCCTCGAGCACCTGGCCGAGGTTTACAACCAAAAGTTCAAAGTATTTCCCCTGAGCTTTCGCGACATGGTTGTCGCCGGCCTGCTCAAAGGTATTCCTGTCGATCCCACGGGGCATGAGTACAAACTCGAACCCGGCGGTAAGGTAATCGTGAGTAATCCCGATGATCTGCCTTTTATCGTGAAGGGTCTTCCGCCAGGTTACGTTCCCAGCGACATTTTGAAAAGCAAACCTGCAAAGTAAGATAAGCTTGCGACTGGGACTCGCTTTTGGGCACTCACAATCGGCGCTCAACGTCCCTTCGATTTGGTTCAGCTCCGATGGATCGTTTGAGCGGCTTACGCTTCGAACATACTCATTTGACTCCCCGTAAACCCACCATTCTCTCCGCCATTAAAGTTTGGTGGCGCGAACAGCCTGAAGAGGCCCATGCCGGAGTTCGATTGCGTCGTTTAGCAGATGTTGCCCGCGAATTTGTCCGCGATTCCCTTCCCGACCGCAAACGGCAGCGCTTCGGAGACGCAGGATACGACTGGGATTATCGCGTGGATACGACCAGCGCCAACGTCGGCTGGCGCGCGCGGCTGATCGGCCTGCTGAATTCTTCGTATCAGCCGATTGAAGCGGAAATTTTCCGCGAGATCCTCAGCAGCGTCGCGGTTGATTTGAGCCAGTACACGTTCATCGATATTGGTTCCGGCAAAGGAAGGGCTTTGTTGCTCGCATCTGAGTTCCCGTTTCAGCGCATCGTCGGAATCGAGCTCTTACCCGAACTGAACCAGATTGCCGAAGAAAATATTCGCAAATTCACGAAAGTTCACGGACGCGCCCTGCCGCTCGAAACCGTCTGCGGCGATGCCACTGAATTCGAGTTCCCTCCCGAGCCCCTCGTGATTTATTTTTTTCACCCCTTGACGGAGGCTGGATTCCGCAAGGTGTTGTGGAATTTGCGGTCATCTTTGAAACAACACCCCCGACCGGTGATGATCGTCTATGCCAATCCGGTGTTCGAGATGTTGCTGGCCGGGACTCCCGAATTAAAAAAAATCACAGGAACTTATCAGTACGCCATTTATGAGACGTCGTAGCGCTCTACTATCCCAGGCGGCCTTGGGTGCCTGACGCTTGGCAACCCCCAACCGCATCTAATCTGGCAAAGGCATCACGTACAATCCAGGCCTAGTGAATCTCCCCACCAAATTCTATTTCGCTGTTGCCACGACGGTCCTGTTATTTGCGGGGGCCGTTTGGGCACTGCCTAATGTTCACGCAGTCGCTCGCGCGGTTGACAATCACTACAACCGCTTACATTCGCTCCAGGCCGAGTTCACCGAAATTTACCAGGGTGCCGGAATCGAGCGCACCGAGTCGGGTACGCTGTGGCTGAAAAAACCCGGCAAGATGCGCTGGGAGTACCGTTCTCCTGAGGAGAAGCTGTTTGTCGGCGATGGCACCGATGCCTGGTTATACTTGCCGGCGGAAAAGCAGGTGCGAAAGTCAAATATGCGCAAGCTTGAAGACCTTCGCTCGCCGCTTGCATTCTTGCTTGGTAAAACCAAGCTGGAAAAGGAGTTAACTGGACTGGCCTTTGCTCCTGAAGTGCGCCCCTGGAAAGATGGCGATTCGGTGCTCCGCGGAATTCCGCGCGGCATGGAAGACCGGGTTCAGAGCGTTCTCCTGGAGATCACGCCAGAGTACCGGATTGAACGAATTTTGATTCAGAGCGTGGACGATTCCATCACGGAATACCGGTTCAGCGACCAAAAGGAAGACGTTCAGGTTACAGATGCGAAATTTCACTTCACCGCCCCGCCAGGGAGTGAAACCATTGACGATCTGAGCGGCCAATAGGGTTATACGGATTTCGATTTTAGCCGATGTTACCCCCGATACCCCGCCCCCTAAGTAACGGCAAAAGCGGGAGTTTTCAGTGCTAGACTGGGTGGGACAGCCGGGTATTTTTGAGGATGAATGGCTGAGTTTCTGATAAAAATCGCCGACGAGCGCGGGCGCCTGCAGCAACAGGTCGAGACCGGTTACTCGGAGGCTGAAGTTCGCGATCGCTTCGCCCAGCAGGGATACCTGGTTTATTGGGTGAAGCCCAAGGGCTTACTTGCTGGCGGAGGACGGCGCAGCAAAAAGGTTCGGTCTTCAACTTTTCTGGTGTTCAATCAGCAACTGTTGACCCTGTTGAAAGCCGGGCTGCCGATTCTGGGGTCGCTCGATCTGCTGATTAAGCGGCAAAAGGACAGCCACTTCCGCTCACTTTTGCAGAATGTACGCGAGCGGGTTAAGGGTGGAGAGATGCTGTCGGAAGCGTTCGCCGCACAACACATTTTTCCAAGAATTTACACGACCACGTTAATGGCAGGTGAGAAATCTGGGAACATGGATGAAGTGCTGACACGCTATATCGGCTTCCAGCGGCTGGCGCTGACCTTCAAGAAGAAGCTGGTGGTGTCGCTGGTTTATCCCGCGCTGCTGATTACGGTTGTGACTTGCATGCTGATTTTCCTGGTGACGTACGTGGTGCCGCAGTTCGCCAAGCTGTACGAAGACCTGAATGCCCAGCTCCCGGCGATCACGCTCTTCATGCTGAATATTGGAACGCACGCGCAACGTTATGCCCCGGCCGGAGTAATCGGAATTATCGTGATCGTGATCTTGTTGTGGAGGTGGAAGGCTAGTGACCGTGGCGCTGAGACGATTGACCGCGCCCTCCTCAGCCTGCCGCTGGTTGGGGACATTCTGCTGAAACACCAGGTAGCTACGTTTTCCCGCATGCTGTCAACCTTGCTGGCGGGAGGCATGCCCTTGGTTCCGTGCCTTGAAACCGCCGGGGCCTCCATGAGCAGCCGTAAGATCTTGCTGGGCGTGCAGGAAGCTGTTGTCAGGGTTCGGGAAGGTCAAACCCTGGCCAAAAGTCTGGAAGAGCAGGAGATGTTCCCCGAGTTGTCGGTTGAGATGATCGAAGTTGGGGAATCAACTGGCGCTCTGCCCAGCATGTTGAACTCGGTGGCCGAGTTCTACGAGGAAGACGTACAGACGGCTCTGGGTGCGGCCATGGCCCTGATTGAGCCTCTTATTCTGATATTTATGGCGGTAGTGGTCGGCGGAATCCTGATTTCCCTGTATCTGCCGATCTTCAGTTTGGGGTCTAACATTCACTAGTCTGACATTAGTCGGGATTTGGACGGAAGCAGATGGCAAGCACAGTAGAGAAAAAACCGGCAGTGCCGGCGGGTGGCAACGGACAACCTGCCCCGGTCACCCGCAATAGCGGTGACGAACTCGCCCGCGCTCAGGACATTGCCCGGCGCTATCGTTGCGAGTTCGTGGATCTGCGCGACTTCCAACTCCACCACGACCTGTTTTCAAAGATCGATCCGCGGTTAATGTTCCGCTATAACTTCGTCCCTCTTGAAGAAACGCGCGAAGGTAAGCTGGCCATCGCCATTGCCGACCCCAGCCAGCTGATGATGATCGACGAAATCGGCCTGCTGCTGAATAAGCGGATCGTCACTAAAGTTGCCACGCTGGCCCAGATCAGCGA
>DATJHT010000057.1:0-6268 GCA_035493765.1 Terriglobales bacterium | reverse complement strand
CTGGAACGTCTTGAGCAGGCTGCGACCGTCACCTATCGCACAGATATTAACGGCGCGACAACTTTCTATCTCGACGGCAATACTGTCATTTCTCAGCCTCCGGATCTTCACTAGCAGATCCCATGGCCGCTTCATCGAACTCTGCCTCTTCCGCATCCTCTTGCTGGGGGGAGCGGCGATAGTCTTCTAGCACCTGGCGTGCCTTTTCCGCGTCCTCTTCGCGGACCAGCACCCCAACCGCACCCACGGGCAACACCTCTGCGTTCTCCGACTCGCCGAATTCGGCGTCGATGCCGGCTGACTCAAGCAATCCGCGCACAACCATCGCCTCGGCTTCCTGCTCCGTTTCAAACACTCGCACTAAGTTTTCATTGGGCTGCGGGTTCGCATTTTCCGCCATGGGCAAAGTCTCCTGAACGACATCTGATTCTAACGCTGCCGGGACATTTGGGAAGTCCACAGAGTACCTCACGTTTTGCAAACTCGAGTAGCTCATGAAAATGTTCAACGCCGGTCACCAAAGGATTGCACCAATGGGTAATTGCGGTCGAGGCCCGGCTTCAGGAGAATGGGCCGCAACGCAGGACGCTTGCATCACATCTAATCGTGGAGCGCCGGGAAACGAGGGTGTCTTGGAGAATGCACAATCAAACGAGGGGCTTCAGGAATCACAAAAAATCCGCCGTCTCCAGGTGATGATCAACATGGTGATGTCGGTCATCAGCCAGGACCCGAACCTCACCGTCGAAGAAGCTTCAGAACTGGTGGCCGGAACCAAACGTGCTGCCCTCGCCATGTTCCCCGACAAAGAACTCGCCTACGACATCATTTACAAACCTCGCCTGCAACGCCTGATGCGGGAGCGATTCCATCTGCAGTAATGGCCAGCAGTTTGTTACCCGGGTTACTTTCGTTTTGATACTGCACTTTTCATTAATTCCTTTGTGCCGGCATATGACATCATTCTGGCGGATCACACCATGAAATTCCCCTACTTTTCATCGCGCAAGAAAATCGAGAGGCTCAGCAGAGAAGACGAAAAGATTTTCGCCGAAGCCCGTGAGCTTGCCCAGCTAAGACTTGAACAGTCCATCGCCGATCTGAGAGTTTGGGTTCCGGCGATGAATGAGATGCGGGATGGGCGCGGATCTCGACCGCTGAAGAAATATACGAACCTATTTTAGTTTTAGGCCACAGGGCCAACGAACCCTGCCTGCGCACCAGCCAATTTGAAAAAAGAACCGACTGGTGGCGAGGGGCAAAATCGCCAACTCAAATCGTGCCTGTTTCGAATGCGTAAGCGCGGTTTTGACCATACCCCATCCCTCAGTCTAGACTCTCATTCCGGCGGTATACCCCATGAAAATGTTCCTTTTAGCTGTCGCGCTCTGCTTTGCAGTCGGGCTGCCTGCTGTTGCCGATGACGAAGGCCATCATCACGAAGACCTGAACGAAGTCCAGGTCGGGACGGTGCATTTCCCGTCTTCCTGCGCGGAATCTGTCCAGAAGCCGATCGAACGCGGTGTTGCCATGCTGCACTCGTTCTGGTACGAAGAGGCGGAGAAGCAATTCCAGCAGATCGAGAAGGATGATCCGCAGTGTGCCATCGCGCACTGGGGTGTGGCCATGAGCCTGTGGCACCAACTCTGGAACCGGCCGGAGTTGCCGGTGCTCGAACGCGGCGGCGCCGAATTGAAGGCTGGCCGCGCACTTCACGCCACCCCGCGTGAACATGATTACATCGCAGCCTTAAGCGCTTTCTATGCCCATCCCAAAAGGACTTACCAGAAGCGCGTAACCGCGTATTCAAAAGAAATGGCGAAGGTTTCTCAGCGTAATCCTGACGACCACGAAGCGGCTGCATTCTATGCGCTGAGTCTGCTGGCCGCTGAACCTGACCATGACAACGGCAATGCCAACCGAAAGCAGGCTGCTGCGGTGCTTGAAAAGCTCTTCACTGAAGAACCCAATCATCCCGGCGTCGCCCATTATCTGATTCACACCTATGACAAGCCCGACATGGCGCAACAAGGCTTGCCTGCGGCCCGGAAATACGCGCAACTGGCCCCGGCAGCGCCCCACGCTTTACACATGCCCGCGCACATTTTCGCGCGTCTCGGCCTATGGCAGGACGACATAGCTTCCAATGTCGCATCCATCGCGGCCACGCAGAAAGAAGCCGCGATGCACATGGGCGGCGAAGGCCATCAATTCCACGCTATGGATTTCCTGATCTATGCCTACCTGCAAACTGGGCGCGAAGCCGATGCGCAAAAAATCATCGACGAAGTGCGCGCTATGCCGCCAATGAAAGATATGTATGGCATGGGCTTTGATCCCACGAAGTTCGCCATGTCGGCATTTCCGGCATCCTATGCGCTCGAATTGCACCATTGGAGCGAAGCCGCGCAACTGCAACCGGTTGAAGGTGCGCCGGACCTGAATCATGCGGTCACATACACCGCTCGGGCCATCGGCGCAGCTCGCAGCGGTAATGTTGATCAAGTCCGAAAGGAGATTGCGCAACTGGAAGAAATTCAGAAAAAACTGGAGAGCAACAAAAAGAAGGATGAGGGAGAATACGAAGGCGTCTCCCAGGAATTAACCGAGGCGAAGGCGTGGCTCGCCCAAGCCGAGGGACATAGTGACGAAGCCGTGCGCCTGTTGCAGACCATTGCCGGCAAAGAGGAGGGCGAAGCCGAAGCAAGCGAGGGAATTCCCGCGCACGAAATGATTGGTGACATTTTGCTTGAGGCTAAACGTCCGGCTGAAGCATTGACGGAATACGAAGCTTCCCTGAAAAATGATCCCGGGCGTTTCGATTCACTCTATGGCGCAGCGCAAGCCGCATCCGCGGCCGGAAAACCGGAAAAAGCCAAAGACTACTACGCGGAGGTGGTGAAAAATTGTACCGGCTCTACTTCCGAGCGGTCGGAGTTGAAGCAGGCGCGGGAAGAATCGGAGAAGATGGCGAGCGCGTCGGCGCAGTAGCGCGTGATGGGCCGGCGACATTTATTTTTTGCATTTGAAACGTAAATGTAGCGAAGCCCAGCTTGGATTTCATCTGCACCGGGATATGGCGCGCGTCATTTGTAAACCAGACCCACAGTGTTCCTTTGCCTTTCATGGCGCCGGCTATCGGTTCCACTTTCACGCGTAACGTCTCAAACTCACCCGCCGATACTTTTATGTGCTCGCGTCCTTCCACTTCAAACCTCGCGTTCGTCATTCTGCCGTTGTCGTTGACGGGGAACGTTTCGGAGTATCCCGGCGCCAGGGGCAGTGACGCGACATAGAAAAATCCGCTGATCACGTCCGTCACGCAGTTGGGGATATCTGCTTCAGTGTGCTTGATTTCAGATGTCTTCAGATCCTTGAAGTCGGCTTTACTCTTAGCGTGAGCATAGTCCAGCACGATGGTGATGTCGCGGCGTCGCGGGCCTTCTTCATTGTGCTTGGTAATCAGCGCGGTACAAAACGTCCGCGGATTCACGTCGGCGTTGAACTGATCGTGTACCTTAAAGAATTTGTCGGGCATGCCGGCGGAATCGGCGGTCGCGGTTACGCGCACGCCGGCCCCGGACCGAACAAGTTTGACCGTTGAAGTCCCAGCGCGAAACAACCCCCATTGCACCGAATAGATGTACTCAACATTCGGAAAAATGTAACCTGCAGATGGGGCAATAACGCGAGATACCGGCGCGGATGCTGTACTCGCGCCGGAACCCGTCGCAGCCAGCAGTGGAGCCCCAAGCACGCCCGACAGAAGCGCCAACGACAGCGGGCGCAAAAGTTGCACAATCGAAGTCATCAGCGATGCAATATGACCTTTGCAATCAAGGCGGCGATCATGAATGCGGCGCCGATCGCAGCGTTGTATTCGCGGTGCTTCCAATAAAGATGCCGGCTGAATGAACCAGGGCTGCTCCGGTAGGGCGATAGGCGCGGAAATAGTCGCGGAACGTGCTGCGCGTATTCTTCAAATTCCGGAAAGTGCGCTCTCAGAAAATTTTCCTCGCCCCGGATCACCGGCAGGTAGATAGCGAACAAGAGAACGGCGGCGAACGCTGCGATGATCCAGCTTCGCGAAGCTACCACGAAGCCAAGTGCCAGCGCCAGCGACCCAAGATAAAGAGGATTACGGGTGTACGCGTAGGGACCAGTCGTCGTGAGCTCCTCATTCTTTTTCACGTGACCCGATGCCAGCACGCGGATGAGGATGCCAGCTATGATCAGGCCGGCCCCCCAAATCAACGATTGCGGCGTGGGACGCGCCAGCCATAAATAGATAACAGCAAAGGCGAATCCGAGTGGCACGCGAATGCGGCGCGCAATTTTCTGCCAGCTAGACATGCCTGACCTCGAGCAATTGCCTCGCTGCGCGGACCACCTCATCGGTTGTAATCTGAAGCAGTCCGGGATCGAGGTCGCTCGTGTGTGAAAGCGATGTCCTGCTGACCGAATTCCGCAAGACCACGCTCTTGGTTCTATACGGCCCATTCCGCGCCGGATCGGTCGGCCCGAAAAGCGCCACCACCGGGACTTTCATCGCGGCTGCGAGATGAAGCGGACCGGTGTCTCCGCCGATAAAGAGCCCGGCCCGCCGGGTAAGCGCAATCAGTTCGGAAAGTGAACACGGCATTGCCACCGCAGTTCCCCCGCTTACCGCTGCAGCTCTGCGCGCGAGTTCATCCTCGCCCGGTCCAAAGTTGATCACGGGCGTCAGTCCATCACGCGACAGCGCCTTCGCCACTTTGCCGTAGCGTTCGGCAGGCCATTGCTTCGCAGCCCATCCCGCCCCTGGGTTCAGGATTATCACTTTGGAGGATCCGAACCTTTTCGCGATAACCGCTTCCGCCTCTTCATCGCACGGAAATATCGGTGCAGCTGCGGGCAACGCCGTTCCGGCAATAGCCTCGGCAAGCGAATGGTACTGTTCGACAATGTGAGTACCAGGCGTTGCGATGGGGCGCTTGTATAAACTTTTCGCTGGAAATTCGCGGGGCGCGGCCATGCCGACGGTTTCGCCTGCGCCCGCAAAACGCGCTATGAGCGCCGACTTGATCGCACCTTGAAAATCTGCAGCAACTTCGTACTTCTGGGCGCGAATCCCCGCAAAAGTTTTTTTTATCTGCCTCGTTGTTTCCACAAAAAACGGCGACTTGCGCCATTGCTTCGTATTCACCACGTGTACAGAATCGACAAGCGGCTGCGCAGTGCTTCTCTTGCCGGACCATGCCGCGCCCTTCACATGCAGCAGTTCCGCCCAACGTTCCTCGATCGCCCAGCCTATCTTTGTATCTGGAAACACAGCCCGCAAAGCTGCGACTGCGGCCATGGTGTGAATCACATCACCCATTGCGCCGAGGCGCACAATCAACAGTGAATGTGGAGGATCACCGCGCATTCCAGCGCTCACCGGCGCTCGCGTCCCATGTAACGAATGATTTCAGTGGCCGAGTGGTCTTTGGGATCGCCCACAATTTCTACGCGCCCGCCGCATTCGATGACCGTGTCGCGCTCTGGCACGCTTGCGGGCGTGTAATCGGTGCCTTTGGCTTGAACGTCGGGACGAATTTCGCGCACCAGGGCCCGGACGTCGTCCTCAGAAAAAATAACGACTGCATCTACATCGGCCAAAGCCGCGAGAATTTCCGCTCGCTCCTGCGCCGGCATCAGCGGCCGTCCTTCGCCCTTCAACCTGCGTACGGAATTATCTGCATTGATCGCGACAATCAGCTTCCCGCCAAGTTGCTTTGCGGCGTGCAGGTAACGAATATGCCCCACGTGCAACAAATCGAAACATCCATTGGCCAGAGTGACTCTGTCGCCCTGCGCACGCCAGTTCATGACGCGCTGCTTCAACTCTTCGCGACTGACCACTTTCGATGAATTGCTCAATGGGATCTCGTCGCTGGCGGCGTTTGCTCAATCGCGTGCAACAATTCTTCGGGTGAAACCGTCGCCGTGCCCCGCTTCATGACTACAATTCCGCCCGCGTAGTTCGCCAGTTGTGCCGCATCAACCGCATCTGCCCCGGTCGCCAGCGCCGCAGTGTACGTCGCAATTACGGTGTCCCCGGCGCCGGTTACGTCTGTGACTTCATCACCGCCGAAAATCGGGATATCGACCGGCTTGTGCTTTCCCCCGAACGCCACCATGCCATCGCGGCCCCGGGTGATCAGAAGCGATTTCAATTTCATCCGCGACGTAATTTCTGTTCCGGCCGCGCACAACCCATCCCAATCCTGTCCTATCGTGATTCCCA
>DATJHT010000056.1:0-8527 GCA_035493765.1 Terriglobales bacterium | reverse complement strand
GTCGTTGAGGAAAGGCAGTTCATCAACACAAGGCGCGCACCAGCTTGCCCAGAAATTCAATACGACCACCTTGCCGCGCAAGTTCTGGAGATTCCACTGCTTTCCGTCAAGATCAATCAGATTGAACGTGGGCGTCGGAATATCATCCGGCCACTGCCGCAAGTATACTTCCCTGGCTGACGAAGCTTGGCAAGAGAGCACCGCTATCAGAACAATCAAGCCAAGCAGAAAACGGCTACAACATAGAGGCCTTGACATCATTGCATTCGATGTAATGACTGAGACAAAATCGCGCATATGATATCAGCCTATGGTCCGGCCGACCTGTAGCGGGCCTTGTCAGCCGCCACGGCGATACCCAAAGAGGCTCCCAGCCAAACTCGCTCGATGGCAAAGCGCCGGCAATTCAGCAATGCGACAGCGAATCAATCCGGATGCGGCGAAGCGTGGCTACGCCTTCATTGTGTGTCCGCGCTGGCCGCTGGATAACATCAATCAAATCTGGCCTCGCCACAAAATACTAGAAGCGCTGCCGAATACCTATGCCAAAGCTGATGCCGTCGGATTGATCGGTCAGTTTGTCATAACTGACGACGCTATAAAGATCAGTGCGTTTGGAAAAGAAATAGTCATATCCCAGCGAGGCGGTATTGCGGACAATCGATGACCTTACATCCGAACTTCCCAACACGGCACTGAAATCCCCGTCTGCCTTTACATTCGTGCGAGCCCAGGAAAAAAGCACAGAACCTTTACCGACAGGCACGCTTGCACCCAGCTGGATCGTATTCGATTTCAGATCGAATTGGCTGTCATCTGCGTTGCCAATCAAGCTCGCCGTCGAATAGTTCAGCGTTCCAAAGAGCTTGATGAATTGCAGATCGTAAGCGCCGCCCACAAACCAGGTGTCATTTTTTGAAGCGGCCAGGGTGTAGGTCGCACCGGTCACCTGGTTGTAAGGCGTAAACGTGAAAACCCGAGAATCTCCGCTGCCGACAGTATCGCGCGGGTTGTTGACTTTTACAGACTGAAAGTAAGCGCCGAAAGAAAACGGGCCTCGTTCATACATGGTATTCACACCATAGTTGTTCTTGCCCGAATTATCTGCCTGCTCGCCAAATTGAAAGAACAGGCTGGTAGTGAATCCGCCGAGTTTCGGTGTGACGTACATGATCTCGTTGCTCCAGCCTGTATCGCCGGACACGGTTGGCGACCATGCCTGGCCGCGATAGCTGCCGGATGGCGTCTGCGTATGCAGTTCAAGCGGAGAAAATGCGAACGAGCCGCCGAACGGACTGAAGCTCAGCGTGGGAATGAAATTTGGCGCAAGATCACGCCCCAGCGACACCCGGCCGAATGAACCGGACAGGCCGACGTTAGCGTCTCTCGAAAACATCGAGTCGGAATCAAAACGCCCCTGACCACCGACATCAGGACGGAAGAATCCTGTCAAAGCAAATTGCGCCTGCAGGCCGCCGCCAAGTTCTTCCTTTCCCTTGAAGCCCCACCATGAAGTTTCCATGCCGCTGCTGTTCAGGACCGATGCCCTTCCTGCATCGCCACTGCGCTTGATGGAACCGGCATAGGCATCGACCGTACCGCCTACCTGCACCGATGTCTGTGCTAATGCTTCCATTGAAAAAGCGAATGCAGCAAGGCTCAGCATGACGCCAATAGACGCATGCCTGGCCGTCTTTCTTAAAAATTTCAGCGTGAATGGCGTGATGTTCTTCATTGTCTTCCTCCAGTATTTATATTTGTGCGACTGTGTACGCCGCCAAGCAAACCGGGATGTGCGTCTTCGGTTTGGTTTAGCGATACTAGGAGAGAAGAGGGATGTGATCTTGTCCAGCAACGAACAAATCGTTGTCGAAGATCAGCATGTAAGCTGCAACGATTCTGCGACAGCCGCACTCCGATCGAGCTACTCGGTGGCTCGTGCGCTTCTTAAGATGAGGTATTCGAAGCGCTAAGCTCGCATTTCATCCCATGCCTCGACAAAGGCAAGAATCAACACCAGCACGATGGGTAGAAGCAAGGCCTGGAATTCAAATCGAAAATAGGCGAACGACGCAACAAGGGCTCCCGTGCCAAAAGCCACGATGGGCCAAAAATATTTGGCACATTTGCTGCGAGTGCTGCCGGCGCCGTCATCTTGGCCGAGCCGAATGCATTCGATAACGGCCTGCGTAACATTGCCTGTCATCATGGCTGTCGGCGCAAGGTCGGGCAGCAACAGTCGACCGCAAGCGCTATGCACACCCATTGCCATTGCGCCCATCGTTCCGGCGAGAATCGCAACGCCGGACATATGCTCTTCTATGGGGCCGCCTATCAGTCCCACAAGCATGAATGCAATGAGAAGCGCCATCTCAACGACATACAGCACAAGAAGCGCATTGCATTTCTTCTTCAGGCATCGCGACGCGAGCATCGTGGCCAGCGCGACGCCGACCACAAAAGCGGGAAATACCAGGATCTTCAGAAGAGGAAAAGTGTGACCCGGCGTCGCCATCTCCGCGCCGAGCAGGACCAGATTGCCCGTGATGTGTGCAGTGAACAAGCCGAACAGCGCCATGAATCCGACGGCATCGACATACCCAGCCAGAAAGCTCAAGGTGATATTCAACGCGAGCGCCGAACGAATTTTTTTATCGGCTTTCACTTGCTCCATTGACGATCACACCCAGTCATACGTAAAAGCCCTGCCGTGCAGCACGAATCGGGAAAATGATCTTCACGAAAGATCAGGAAAAATTGATTTTCGAATGATGGCGTGCACGCCCCAGTTGCCATTCACGACTTGTGTGATGCCAAAGTCCACGCCGACCGAAATCACGGAAATCGCTTCATCTTCGGTCAGCTTGTGCGCCGTCATCAGATAACGGCGCGTCTTGCGAAAGGCGTCTCGCATCGCCATGTCCAATGAGGTCTTCTTATAGACATCGGTTTGCGCGAGCGGCCCCAGTTGCACAAGATGATTCGCGTAGCTGAAACCTTGTATCACCCATTCGGTTTCCGTTTCCAGAAACGGGTAATCCAGATCGGCGAAGAAAGCTCCCTCCAGATCCTTCTTCTTGTGCAGGACCAGTTGAAACTTTCCCGTCAGCGAACATTCGATCGCCGTGCCGCACAATTCCGAGTCTCCTTGCGACGCATGCGGATCGCCTACCGAAAACAATGCGCCCGCCACTGCCACCGGCAAATACAGCCTGGCGCCTTTCGTTGCGCGCCAGTTGTCGAGATTGCCGCCGAAGTAGCTCGGTGGAACCGAATCGATCGGATCGCCATGCGCCGGCGCCACAGCAAGCACGCCGAAATGCGGACGGACGGGAATGCGGACGCTTTTCAGGACTTCGAAGTTCTTGACGATCGTGTCGTGATCGACCGGCACGCCCGGATAATCGATGGTTTCATGGACCACGCCGAACGGATCGGTTTGCGGCGTCCAGCGGAAGTTGTAGACGGCCTTGGCGCAACTGCCGTGATCGGCATCCAGGATTTCGTAAATGGTCACGACCTCGCGCGGCTTCGGCTCCGTCAACAGATCATGATAATGAAAACCCCACCAGGAGGCGGCATTGCTGCCGAACGACTGGCCGGAAAATTTCGGATTGGCGGCCGGCCTGGGCATGACATCGAGAATGCGAATCTCCAGAACGTCGCCGGGCTCGGCATTCGCCACATAAACAGGCCCGGTGCAGATGTGCACGCCGAATCCCTCGCCCGCCCCTCTTCCGAATATCGACGCATCGAGAGGGCCTGCGCCCCTTCGATCGATGGCCTTTCTGTCCTTGTCCCAAAAGAAAATGCTTTCGACGCCTGCGTCGCCCTGGATCATCCGTTCGTAATCGTCGTAGGCATGCTGGGTAACCGTCTCGATAGTCAGATAGTCGCCGGAATTGACCGTCAGGATGGGTTTGATAAGACTGCTGAAATAGCCCCAATGCACGGTGTGCGCCGCGGCCGGAAGGTAGTAATGCGCGCCGACATCTTCTTCATCGTCTGCATCGCTGGCTTCATGCGGAGAAGCTGCGCGCGTGGGAGCAAGCGCGGGGGTGGTTTCCAGCAGAGCAGCCTCGACCAGCACCTCCGCAAAACGCACGCTCCGCGGCAGCTCTCCGTTCTGCACCAGGACATTCTTGGCGTGTTCGCTGAGAGAAGGTCCGGGCCGGCCGCGCAATTCGTATCGTTTCCCCGCAGATCGCGGCTGCGAGCGATATGCCTTCGGCGAGACGCCGTACTCGAGATGAAACGCCCGGCTGAAATTGGCGGCATCATTGAAGCCCCAGCGAAAACAAAGCTCCGAGATCGTCAGGTGCTTGAGGCTCTTGTTGGACAGATCGATGCGGCAGCGGTCGAGGCGTCTCTTCTTCACGTATTCGCCGAAGGTCGTGCCCGCCGAGGCAAACAGCTTCTGCAGATAGCGCGCGGACAACTGTTCGGACCGCGCAATGTCGACAGCCGACAGATCCGGATCGGTCAGTCTTGCTTCGACCGTTCTGCAGATGCGCCTCAAATGGCTAAGCTGCATCGACGTCGAGTGCTCGCCGTCGTCTTCATCCTTGTGCGCCAGGCTTGCGACAAACATCGCGCCAAGCGCGCCTTCCATTTGCTCCAGGTCCTCCGGGCCGAGGGACGCCAGCTGAAACGCGACCGCCTCTACGAGCTCGAACGCGATATTCCCGATACCGGAGGTCGAAGCGATCTTGCAAATATCCGTCTTCCCGGTGTGCATCAGCCTGGACAGGAAATTGGCTTTTTCCAGCCGGATAACCGAAGCGCGAAATGCGGAAGTGAGTTCCAGCCGCCACTTGCGCGAGGAATCCAGCAGATAAATATCGCCGGACGATACGGCCGCAGTCTCGGCACCGACGTCGATTTGTCCGACGCCATCGAACAGCACGAACGCGGTCACGCAATCCGTCCGCCCGGGCATCGCAGGATCGCGCGCAGTGAACGCCTGGGGAGAGGCATTCAGCGTGCTGAACACCGAACCGGGCTGGGAGACGCCGAAGGTGATATAGCCCACCAGCGATGCCCTGTTCCTGCTCGAGATTTCCGATGTCAACGCGAGACTGGAAAGCGCATTCTGCCAGGCCGTCTCACGCAGTTCCACCGGAAATGCATCCGTGGAAAATGTATGAGGATCGTCATGCATGTCTGGACCTTTCGTTATCAGCCGCCGCGGCGAATGCCAGGACAGCTAAAACATGAGTATCCAACTTTATCCTGCAGAAGGACATCTCTTCGATGGAAAATCGAAGGAGTACTTCCGGAGTATGGAGCCGCCGTTGCCAAAAAGCTGTCACGATCGCACCTTCCCTTGGCCCTTTTCTCCAGCTCGCTTCCGGAAGTACCAATGCCGCGCCGGAGCTAGCTCACAAAAGCGAGCTGACCGCGTATCGCGGCGACAAAGACGAAGCCGATGAATGTCCCAAGAATGGCGAAAATTCCGCCAAGGACGTTCGGGGCTGGAATCGGCGCGCGCACTGCCGTATAGATCAATCCGGTGACAAGCCCGACGCACGACGCCAGAAGTTCGGTGGTGCCAAATCCAATCTCGATCATGAATGTCTCCTGTTTTATGAATATTGATTGCGGAAGGTCATCACTGTTTCGGTCGACCGAATACCACTGCCTTGCGCATGACTTGCACGATCAGATAACCGGCGTAGGTAAAGATGATCGCAAAAATTCCGCCAAGGACATTCGGCGCTGGAATCGGCAGATTCAGCCACGAGTACAGCGTGCCCGTGATCAGGCCGACGACCAGCGCCACGATTTCATTTCTGCCGACATAAACATGTTCCGGTTTCATTTCCATTTCTCCTCCAGGGTGATCGGCAACCATTTGCCGTATACGTGTTGCGCCTCGTTACCGCCCGCCTCGTGCACTTTCAAGAATTCCCAGCCACGGAAAATCTTCTAGTGTCTTTTTGAAAGAGGCAGGCGCGCCTGCATTCAGAAAATGTGCTGACGGCTTCCGCCATCAGCACATGGCAGGACTACTTGGGAAATATGCTTTTCTTGATGATGGCGTGCACGCCCCAGTTGCCGTCCACCACCTGTGTGATGCCGAAGTCCACCGAGATGGAAATCAGAGAAATGGCTTCGTCCTCGGACAGATTGCGCGTATCCATGAAGAACCGGCGCGTCTTGTTGAACGCATCGGTCATCGCGGTGTCGAGCGAAGACTTGATTTCCGCGCCGGGATTCTCGCTGTAGCCATATTCCTTCAGGTAGTTCGGGCTGCTGAAACCGTGGACGATCAGCTCGCTGGCAGTTTCAAGCAAGGGATAGTCGAGGCCATACAGCTTGGTGCCCGGCAGATCCGCTTTCTTGTGCAGGATGAACTGGAACAGGCCGGTCAGCGAGCACTCGATTGCGGTACCGCAAAGCTCCGCGTCGCCTTGCGAAGCATGCGGATCGCCGACCGAGAACATCGCGCCCGGCACCGCGACCGGGAAGAAGGCGGTCGCGCCCTTGCCCATGCGCCAGTTGTCGAAATTGCCGCCGGTATAGCTGGGGGGATTCGACGAGACGATCTCCACCTCGACCGGTGCCACGCCGATCATGCCGAAGTGCGGACGCACCGGAATTTCATATCCCTTGAGAACGTCGTAGTTAGGCTTGATGGTGCGCTTGTCGACGGGAACGCCCGGATAATCGATGACCGGGTGCACCCTTCCCGAAGGATCGGTTTGCGGCGTCCAGCGGAAGTTGTAGACCGCCTTTGCCCAGGTCTGCTCGCCGGTGGCGTCCACCTCGTAGATAGTGACGACTTCGCGGTTTTTCGGCTCGGTGAGCAGGTTCTTGTATTGGAAGCCCCAGTTGGCAGCCACATTGACGCCGAAAGTCTTGCCGCGGTAATCCGGATTGCCGGATGGGCGTTGCATCGTGTCGACGATGCGCACTTCCAGCACATCGCCCGGCTCGGCGCCATTGACATAGATCGGCCCGGTGCACACGTGCACACCAAGCCCGCCGCCCGCGCCCAAGGGATGGTCCATCGGCCCTGCGCCGCGGCGATCGATGGCCTTGTTCTTGGCGTCCCATTGGAAAATGCTTTCCACGCCTGGATCGCCCTTCACCATGCGATCGATATCGTCATTGGAATGATGTGTGACGGTTTCAATCGTGGCGTAATCGCCCGAGTCCAGCTTCAGCAGCGGCTCCATCGACTTGCTGAAGTAGCCCCAATGGATGGTCTCCTTATTGGCGGGAATATAGTAATGGCGGACGTTTTCGCCGGCCTTTTTCGACGGCAATGGACGTTGCGTCACGCCGCCCGAACCTGCCTTGCCGGCAGTCTTGGTACCACCAATATTGGCACGTAGGCTGTGACGCGCTTCTGTGAACTCGGCCTGCAAATCGGCATCGTTCAGGTGTGAGAAGTGATTGCATCCAGCGCCGCAAATATGATCTGACATATGTCTCCTGATTTTTTAAGGCACCACTTGGCCGTGGTATGCGTCAGATCATAGGAGGGCTGGAATTTTGAATCTTGTTTGGAGGCGTACTATTTATTGTCAATTTGTTGCATGCGCGCTCGAACGGCAGCCTCATGCGCATGCATCACAACCATCAGCATGCCTGAGTTGTCGTTTCTGCCATCTCTTTCCGGGATAAGGACGATAAGGCGTCATTCAATGCTGGCGAAAATTTCGGAGGGAAACGAATGGAATGGAAAAAGGGGGAGTTCCTGGTGAGCTGCGATCCTGATAAAGCAGACTTGGAGGTCATCGCCGGCTTCCTCTCGAACACGTACTGGGCAAAGAACATTCCGGCTGCAACCGTACGAAAGTCATTGCAGAACTCTCTTGTTTTCAGTCTTTTGAAAGGAAAAGAGCAGATCGGGTTTGCAAGAGTCATCAGCGACTTTGCCACCATTGGATATTTGGGCGATGTCTTTGTTTTACCCGACTACCGGGAACAAGGGCTGGCAAAGTGGATGCTGGAATGTGTATTTGCACACCCCGAATTGCAGGGATTTCGACGCTGGATTCTTGCCACGCTCGATGCGCATCCGCTATATGAAAAATTTGGATTTACCCCGCTTGGGCGACCGGAGGTGTTCATGGAGAAGTTCAACCCTGCTGTCTATGCGAACGAGGCAAGCTGATCGCCTGCTGCCGTTGTTTGGCTGGCTCGCTCTCGCATCGTTTGGACCAGCCCGGACAAAAGACATCGTCGCGAACGCGGCGTTTCAGTGCGTACTCATTATTTTTTCTTGCTGCCGATCCGGCTTTCCTTGCCTGCGATCAGGTTGCCGATGTTCTTGCGATGCCGCGCGATCAGCAGCACGCTCATCGCAATCACCGCCAGCAGAATCGGATCTGCGGTGCCGAACATCAACGCGTAGTAGAACGGCGCGAACACGCTGGCGAGCAGTGCGGCCAGCGACGAATAGCGGAAGGCATAGGCGATCACCAGCCATGTGATCAGTGTGGCGACGCCCAGCCACAGATTCAATGCCAGCAGCACACCCAAAGCGGTCGCCACGCCCTTGCCGCCGACGAAGCGG
>DATJHT010000055.1:0-3933 GCA_035493765.1 Terriglobales bacterium | reverse complement strand
AACATCACAGTAATTGATTATCGCGAATTGGAGGTGGCCTTCGACCGTTGCTCGTGTGCGTGGTGTCGTGGCAAGTGGCGCAAAACGAGCGCGAGACCGACAGGAATCGCTATAAGCCGCAGTGGCTTGACGGGGTGGTGTGGGTAGTCGGCGGCAAGGATTAGCCAGATCAAGTAAAGCAAGACTACATGTACATGGCTAGAAATGCGCGACTGTGCGGCCAACGCGGCTGTCAGGCCCGCTCCCACTACAATCGAAAACCCTATAAGGACTACGGCGATCTCAGGCGCTCCCAAGCGTAAAGGTTCGGCTGCAAACTTCGTGTGCAACACGATTACGGAACAGAAGTGAACCATCTGTGCTGCGACGAAAGCATGGATCAAGGTCGCCGGTTGCGGAAACCATGGCAGCCATTTGCGGATTCCAGGAGCGGCGAAGCCCGCCAGAAAGAAACAGATTGCGAACCTTGCAGTGTTGCGGGTGGCAGCGCCGGCACCCTCGACGTTCATACCATAAACGGTGAAGCAGAGCACAATGACGACGAAATTGCAGAACGCAGCCGTCAAAAGCAGCTTTCGATTGGACAAGAAAGAACCTCATCCTCAGTCGCGGAAGCATAGCACACGAAACCGGCTGGAATTCATAACTGGCGTAACATCGCCATATCACTCATCGACACCGAAAAAGAATCGACATCAGTCAGGCTACAATTGATACTAATACTGATTTTCGCTCCTCCCTTCGTAGCAGCTGCCGTTAGTGTTCTCTCCGGCAAAGGTTAAGATCACGCCCGTCATGCTTCTGAAGGGAACGGCGGTTTGACCAACGCGGCGTTCTTTTAGTGGCGCCGTGGGATGCGAAGGTTTTCGTGCGTTACTCAGCAGTATTCAGAGAACGACCGTGCGCTGTTAAAGGAATTGAGTTCGGTGACTGGTCACAATTGACCATCTTTTCTGGACTAGGCGATGCAGTATCTGTCCATGAAAGTCAGCCAGAAACAAGCGCTATCGGTTCGCTGCCCAACGTGCGGGGCTCGGCCGGGAGAGAAATGTGAGCTTAGCACCGGCTTGCCGCGTACCGATCCCCATCGAGATCGGCGCTTGGCGGCTTCAGATAAGTAGATCTTTCCGCGGAGACTGAGATGTTCCTTTGTGTAAGACAGACTGAGAATGATTGAGTATGCTGGGCAGCGCCATCGTTTTCTGCAAACAGTTTTCTGCGATGCAGGAGGTGACTCGCAAATGAACATCGCAAGAAGCTGAGGTTTCTCAAACGCCGGGGGCGCTATTTCCGCGTTTGCGGGCCTGAGATCGTTCACGTCCATAAAGAATCACGAGGGCACCGCCCGCGAGGAACATCACGGTTAAAATTACCGCCAGATATAAATCAGCCCGCGCTGTCACGATGCCTCCTGCAGGTTCTTGCGTTGGAGCGAACTTCCTTTGCTGGATGCACTCAACCTCTCGCCCAATCGCGGTCACGCTGCGCCAGTCGTCGCGCCTCTGCGCCATCCAATCGACCGCCTTTTTGGATATGGCGCGAATGCGCCAAAACAACTCCGTAAGGAACGCCTAGAAAATGCTTGGCGACCATCCCTGTCACTTCCAGGCCATTGAAGCTTCGCCGCTTTACCTTCGCCAGAATCCGCGTCACCGCATTTTGGATGTTCCGGGCGCCGAAAGCGCCAACAAACATCACCTTGATTTCTCCCGCCATGAAAAAGAAGTTCCACCCCGCGGCATGAATTTTGCGATCGAGGGCAAAGCCGTCCAGCAGCTTTACCACGCTCCAGCTTCCTGAGCATGCCTCGCACTCCAATCCCAACAACCGTGATATTAAAGGCGAATCGTCGATCAGAACTGTACCCACTTGAATAGTTGGCGGCATAATTTGTTCCTCAGGGAATTGGCGGCGCACTTACGATCGAGCCAATGTGCTCATTACGAAGAGCACCAATGACGTGAGCACCATCGTGCCGAAGGCAAAAAGCACGATTTCGCTGAGCAGGTCGGGTTTCATTAACTCTTCAGGATGCATATTGCTCCTCCATGCAGCAACAGCCCGTTCAAATCGGGCTCGGTCAAGCCGCTGGCCCACAGGATAGTCAGGCCGCCTGGTTTGGCGGATGACTGTTCTCTTCAGCCCTTTCCTAGGTTCGCTCACTTTCCTGCAAAATACTGAGCAGAATGGCTCACTTCCGGCGCGAGCTAATTATCGGCCTTAGGCTCGAAAACAATTGCCCGAACTAACGCCATTCTGGGACTAGAATGAGGGACGAATGAGTCCTGGCGCAGTTGCCAAGAAGAGCCGCGCGTTCGATCCCGAGGCGTTGCTCGCCACCGTCGGCGAGGGCCGGAAAGCCATGCGCTTTCCGAAGAAGCAGACCATCTTTGCACAAGGAGATGCCGCGGACGCTGTCTTCTATCTTCAGAGCGGGAAGGTAAAGCTCGCGGTTGTCTCCAAGACTGGCAAAGAAGCGACGATCGGCATATTAAGTGAGAGGAGTTTCTTTGGCGAGGGCTCGCTGGCCGGACAAGCTCTACGCATGGGTACTGCAACCGCAATGACCGATTGCTCTGTCATGCGAATCGAAAAGAAAGCCATGATGGATGCCCTCCACCGGGAAAAGACACTGTCCGATATTTTCGTGGCCTATTTGCTCGCGCGCAATATCCGGTATGAAGAGGATCTGGTTGACCAGCTGTTCAATTCCAGTGAAAAACGGCTTGCACGCGTTCTCCTCATGCTGGCGCATTTTGGCAAGGAGGGAGTTCCCGAGACCGTGGTCCCCAAGATCAGTCAGGAATCTCTGGCGGAAATGGTCGGCACCACCCGTTCCCGGGTCAGCTTTTTCATGAACCGGTTCAGGAAATTAGGCTTTATTGACTACGCGGCAGGCGAAGATGGCGGCCTCCAAGTCCATAGTTCGCTGCTCAATGTAGTTCTTCACGATTGAGTTTCTCGAAGCAGCCCACGAGACTACGTGTTGATAGTCTTCTCGACATCCCACTGGACGGGTGGAAAGTCACGGGTGACGCCCGGTTCGGTTGCTTTGCCTTGCCGGTGCCCACAGGAGAGGCAAATGGCTCCTACTTCTCTGACATCAGTTTCTCTGCAAATTTCATTCTCGCGCACTCCGGTCCAGCCGGAAATCACCGGCCCTTTGCACTGGTCACATGAATAAGCCTGGACGTGAAGATATTTTTTTCTCATGTGTTTTTTCGCTCAGGCAGCGTGTACGTGGCCATTTCCGTTATGGGAACCACTCGGTATAACTGCCGGAAGGTGTACCTGGATAATCTCGTTCCTGACTGCATAGAGCACCAGCTCGACCGTAGAGTGAAGCTTAAGCTTGATCAGTATATTGCTGCGATGTGTTTCGGCGGTCTTTAACGATACGCCAAGGATCGTTGCAACTTCTTTCGAAGTCTTTCCTTCGCCCACAAGCTGTACGACCTCGCGCTCCCGAACCGACAAACGCGGAACAATAATGGGGACTGGTCCAGCAAGCCGACGCAGGTAGCCGTCGAGGATCAGGTCGCAAACTTGTGAACTGAAGGTGGACCGGTGCTTCTGAAGTGCTTCCACAGCGGCCACGATCTCAACGCTTTGGTCGGATTTATAAACCCACCCGCGAACGCCCGCTTCTAAACAGTCCCGGATCACCTGTTCCGATCGGACGTCTGTAAGCACTAGAATTCTTTGAAGTGGATTGTCGCTCAAGATACGCCGCGCAGCATCCACGCCATTAAGTTCCGGCATGCCGATGTCCAGGATCACAAGATCGGGTTTCAATTGTGCGCACTTCTCTACCGCTTCACGCCCGTGAAGCGCCTCTCCGCAGACCTCCCATCCTTCATGAGAGCCGATCAGACAACGTAAGCCAAGGCGAAAAACCGGGTGATCATCAGCCAACAATATTCGAAATGTGCT
>DATJHT010000054.1:0-5230 GCA_035493765.1 Terriglobales bacterium | reverse complement strand
TTCGCCGGACATCCAACATTGGGCACGGCGTTTGCGTTGCGGGGAAGCAGCGGTGCCGCGGAAATTCGTCTGGAACTGAACGTCGGCACAATTCCTGTGCGTTTTGAAGATCCACCCGGCCAGCCTGCGTTCGGCGAGATGACGCAGATTGATCCCGTCTTCGGAATGGTTCATGACCGCAAGAAGGTCGCCCAGGTCACCGGGATCCCGATTGATGACATCGCCCCTGATGTTCCGGTACAGACGGTCTCGACCGGAGTTCCCTTCACCATTCTTCCCTTGCGAGACCTCGCGGCCGCGCGCAGACTCAGAATCGATCAGGAGCGCGCCTCAGAGTATCTTGCCGCGTCTGGGGGCAAATTCTTTTTCTGCGTCGCCCGCGAAACCGTTGATCCTTCTGCCCGTCTGCACGCGCGCATGCTGTTTTACAACGGCGAGGACCCGGCTACCGGCTCTGCTTCGGGATGCGCCGCAGCCTGGATGGTGGAACACGGCATCGCAAAACCCGATGAGCGCGTGATGATCGAGCAAGGCGTCGAGATGAAACGTCCCAGCCGGATTTTCGTAAGTGCCTCGCGACGTAATGACCGAGTGGTTAATGTACGGGTCGGTGGAAATGTTGTTGAAGTTTTACGCGGAGAACTTTTCATCTGATCCGCACAGACCGCTTCGTCCGCGAAAAACGCACCTCGGCACACACGCGACTATTTTGCAAGGTAGAAGAATCCGCATTGTCTTTCGCGTCACTTTACAGTCAGCTTCATCGCCGATAGGATTCAGTTCGCTCTGGTTCATTTCTCAACAAATTTTAGAAATTCTGCGCGGTGATTTTTCGCGCGCCTGCGGAAGGTGTGATGAAGCCGAAAAGAACGATCCTCTGCGTCGACGACAACGAACAATCCCTTTCAATTAGAAAAGTAATGCTCGAGACCCGCGGTTACCGCGTGCTGGCTTTTTCCGATGCACAACAGGCTCTCGACCGTTTTGCCGAAGGCGGTGTGGACCTGGTGCTCACCGATCTGGTCATGCCCGGAGTCGACGGCTCAAAGTTGATTGAGGGGGTCAAAGCCCGCTCCCCTGAAACACCGGCAATCCTGCTCTCGGGGAAAGTAAAGGTTTACGAACACGAGACCAACGCGGACGTATTTCTGGCAAAGGGTATGTACATCCCAGCAGACCTGCTGGAACGCATTCGCCTGCTGCTTGTCCGCAAACGTGGTCCCAAACGCGCCCACGCCCGTACACTGGCGCCGCCCACTAAATGCAGCGTGGCCTCCGCATAGAAATATCGCAGGCTTTCTCTTCACAAGCTTCCCGAGTCAAGCTGCCGAAAGCTCCGCCACAGCCCTTGTTGTAAGATCAAAGTTTCATGCCGGCAATCATAGAAGCGGTTGATCTTCACAAGACTTATCACATTGGCAAGGTGGACGTTCCCGCGTTGCAGGGAGTTTCTTTCGCGATCGAAAAAGGTGAGTTTGTCAGCATCGTGGGTCCGTCTGGAAGCGGAAAGTCCACGCTGTTTTATCTGATCGGCGGACTCACCGGCGCCGATTCCGGCAAAGTAATCATAGATGGCGTGAATTTCACGGTTCTTTCCGACTCTGCACGCACGCGCCTGCGCAAATCGAAGATCGGTTTCGTATTTCAAAAGTTCAACCTGTTGCCGACCCTCGATGCGCGCTCCAACATTGACGTTGCGATCGATATTGCCGGGACGAATGGCAGCCGCGACCCCGCCTACTTCGACAAAATTGTGGGACTTTTGGGGCTAACCAAGCGGCTCGATCACCGGCCGTCGGAACTTTCAGGCGGCGAGCAGCAACGGGTCGCGCTCGCACGAGCGTTGATCAACCGGCCCGCAATTGTCCTGGCCGACGAGCCGACCGGCAACCTTGACTCGAAGAATTCCGAGATTGTGCTCGAAATGCTGCGCCATTCCAACCAGGAACTCGGGCAAACCGTGCTGATGATCACGCACAACCCCGAAGCTGCGGCATATGGCGACCGCATCATTCACATGCGGGACGGAGAGATCGTGTCAGCCGAGAAAGACCCGCAGTGGCACGTGCAGAATTGAATCATGGAATATCGGCAGATTGAATGATTTCTGGTCAGTTCAAATCGCCGACTCGATCTGAAGTCGACATGATTCAGTGGTCCGATGATCCAATCGACCCAGAATGCAGGTAGTTTATAATTGTGGGCATCGAGCGGGAGTAACTTGAGTCGTTTAGCGGGCGTTTGAGCCCGCTGGCGAAATCCCGAGCGCAGTCGAGGGATCTTGTTGTTTGTGATCGAGCGGGAGTAACTCAGTGGTAGAGTGCGACCTTGCCAAGGTCGAAGTCGCGGGTTCAAATCCCGTCTCCCGCTCCAGATTTGTGCAGTTCTGCCTGCCGCCCGGCAGTGGACATTTTCCTCGCAGGACGCTACTTTAATATCCGGCAGGGCGCGGTACCCAAGTGGTAAGGGAGAGGTCTGCAAAACCTTTATACGTGAGTTCGATTCTCACCCGCGCCTCCAATATAACCCTCGTTACGCACTAGCTATTTCCAGCCATGTACTAGCGATTTTCACGAAAGCATTGATCCTGAGTTGATCCACCTCTAGATTTACTCCTGCCATCTTCAATTTTCAGGTTGTTCGCGGATAAGCAATTGGTTTTCTGAGCTGAGAGAAATGAGACACGCCTTCTACTGTATTTTGTTATCAGCACTGCCATGCTTCGCGACTGTGACGGTGTCGTCCCCATCGGCCGGCTCAACGGTAACCTCGCCCGTCCACTTTGCAGCAACTGCAACCACAAGTTGCGCGAGTGGGATCTCGTCGGTGGGCATATACACCGCTCCTTACGTGCTGGCATACAAGGTTTCGGGCTCGAGCCTGAACACTTCGTTGACCATGGCGCCGGGAACATACAACACGGTCATTCAAGCTTGGGACAAATGCGGCAGTTCAAGCAAAGCGGCACGCACCATCACGGTCAAGAGCACGACAACTCCCGCCATTCCCGCGAGCAGCCATGTGTTCCTGCTAGTGGAAGAAAACCACAGCTATTCGAGCGTGATCGGCAGCTCATCGATGCCATACCTGAACAGTCTGGCATCGAAGTACGGCCTCGCGACGCAGTACTACGCGAACACCCATCCTTCGATCGGTAACTATTTCATGATGACGGCGGGTCAGACGATCACCAACAATGACAGCTTGTGCAGCACCGTGACTCAGGACAACATCGTCCGTCATCTCCTCAGTGCGGGGAAGACCTGGAAAGCCTACGCGGAAAGCCTCCCCTCGGTGGGTTACACGGGGTGTGGCGGTTCTCCCTATGCGAGGAAACACAATCCGCTTTCCTATTTTTCCGATGTTGCGAACAGCAGCGAGAAATACAACCTTGTACCGTTCACGCGATTTGCCTCAGATCTCGTCAACCATACGCTGCCGCAGTTTTCATTTATCGTGCCAAACCTTCTTCATGATGCGCATGACGGCAGCCTGAGCGCGGCAGATTCGTGGCTGAAGACAAATATTGCGCCTTTGATCGCGAGCGCTACCTTCCAGAAGGATGGGATTCTGATCATCGTATTCGACGAGAGCGTGGACACGGATACTGCGCACGGCGGCGGGCACGTCGTATCGGTAGTGATCGGGCCGAAGGTTTTAGCGGGGCATAAGTCAACTACTCTGTACCAGCACCAGAACACGCTGAAAACGCTGATGAGGGCGCTGGGCCTGTCCAGTTATCCCGGAGCGGCGAGTGGAGCTGCGGCCATGACGGACATGTTCTGACGCGTCAAACCGGGATTCCAGCGCCTGCGCGGAATCTTCCGCCAAGGGATCTTTCACTGCAAGATCCCCAGTCCAGCATCAGTACTCTCCTGAATTCCCTGCGGAAAGATCCCATCTCCATTTAGAATTCCTCAACTGGCGTGAACAAGATCATCTGGATCCTGTCTGCAGCATTCGCGTTGACGGCGGGCATCACTGACCTGCGCTGGCGCCGCATTCCGAATTGGCTGACATATACAGCAATTCCGGCTGCAATTCTTCTGCATACAGTCGCAGAAGGCTGGCGCGGCGCGAAATTATCACTGCTGGGGACGGCCCTGGGCCTCGGAATACTTTTACCGTTCGTATTAATACGCAGCCTGGGCGGCGGGGATTGGAAGCTGGTGGGAGGATTGGGCGCATTCTTTGGATGGCACAGGCTGATAGAAGTCCTGATTTATACCCTGCTGATTAACGGATTGATGGCGCTAGGAATGATTATCTGGAAGAAGCGCCTGCGACAAACGCTCAGGAATATCGGCCGCATGTTCGCGGCTTTTTTTCACCTGCACTTACCTGGGCAAGACCTCACGATCGACAACCCTGAAGCCGCGAAAGTCCCTTTCGGCGTGGCTGCAGCCATTGCTGTGCTGCTTTATACTGCGTTGCAACACTCCTGGAACGGATTTTGAAGTATGAAAGTCCTCGGCAGAGATATCACGTTAACCCGCCTGCGTGAGAGGCACGGATCGGAAATTGCGGAAGCAGCCGTTATCCTGCCTATGCTTTTCATGCTGCTGTTCTCAATTTACTGGTTCGGGCGCGCCTTCAGCATTCACAGCACGATCAATCATGCGGCACGCGAGGCTTCACGGACGGCCGCATCTCCGGCCTGCGCGAACTGCGTTGCGGCTTGTTCTTGGCCGGGAAGTTCACTTCCCTGCGACACCCTGGTCACTGACGTTGTGGACCAAACTCTGACCGCAGCTCATCTGGACATCAAGCAAGCACAGCCGTTCACACCTAGCCCCATTCCGCCGCCGTGTCCTGGTGTGTCGCCGGAGGGGTTATGCGCAACCGCTTCCGGCGGAAATGTCACCATTTGCAGAAACGTGATACTTGATCAAAACAGCGCGTCGCCGCAAGCTTGCGGCGTCATCGTCAGCTTTCGATATCCGTACCAGTTCACGCTGCCATTCACGTCTCTCAATAATCAGCAAATCTTGTTGAAGGCCCAAGCGGAAACCGGGAGTGAAAACTGATGCGCAGCCTCGAGAAATTGCTTTACGAAAGCTGCGCCGCTCAAATCATGGAATTTGCTGTGGTTCTGCCGCTGTTGGCGGTACTGGTGGTGGGCATCTTCGACTTCGGACAGGCGTTCAGCATCCGGCAGAAGTTGACCTTCGCCGCCCGTGACGCTGCCCGCTTCGGCAGCAGCCAGCCTACAAACGACCTCACGCAGAGT
>DATJHT010000053.1:0-7115 GCA_035493765.1 Terriglobales bacterium | reverse complement strand
ATGAGAGTCTGAAGCCTCCCGAACGGCTGCTCCGCCGTCGGCTACGGTTTCAAAATCATCAGGCCGGAGTGGATCTTGCCTTCCCAAAACTATCCCCCAAACCACATAGTGAAGACAATGGTCAGAACGCTACAGTTCCGGCTGGGCACCGGACCCTCGTCGGCAAAGTATAGCACTCAGGGCAGGTGCAAATTACAGACAGGACAAGGCATTTGTCGGCCCGAAGCAGGCTAGGCAACAGGCAATCTGGGTTACATACATCACGTTGCGGAGTGGATTCCAAGCCGATGCTTGGCGAAATACCAGATGTAGTCTGACCGGCAACTTCATTCGTAACGCACTGCCACCAGTGGGTCCACACCTGTCGCCCATCGCGCTGGAAGGAAGCAGGCGAATAACGCGACGGCGCAAAGTAAAACAGCTACGCTCGAAAATGTCATCGCATCGGTAGTGGTCACGCCCAGTAGCAATCCTTTAAGGAAGCGCGTCAGAACAAACGACAGCACCAGTCCCAGACCGACTCCGAACAGCATCAACTTCAATCCATGCCCGAGCACTAAACGCATCACATCTTGTTTTGTGGCCCCTAAGGTCAAGCGGATGCCAATTTCATGAGTGCGCTGCCGGGTAGTGTAGGACGTCACGCCGTAAATCCCTACTGCGGCAAGAGCCAGAGCGAGCAGACCAAATGCGCCGACGAAAGTCCCGGCAACACGCAGGCCGAAGTTCGAAAACTGGGAGCGCACTTCGAGCGTGGTGACGTCATACACAACCACTTCGGAATTGAGTTCATGGACCGTTTTCTCGATTGTCTTTGCAAAGTTCAGGGGATCTCCTGCCACCCTCGCGCTGATAATCAGGTTGGGCCGGTAAACCTGGTACTGCGGCAAATAAACGAAAGGCATTGGCTTTTCATTCAGACCGGTCTCCTTCGCGTCCCGCGCAACCCCCACCACTTTGAACCATTCGTGGGTAAAATCCGAATTGAGCTGCTTACCCAAAGCTTCTTGCCCTGGCCAGTAGCGATTCGCAAAGGCTTCGCTGACGATGGCAACACGTTGCGAACTCTTTGTGTCCTGCAGCGTAAAATCGCGCCCTTTGAGTAGTGGAATCTGCATGGTTTGAAAAAAATTAGGCGTGATGATTGCCGCCTGCGTTTCCATTGACTCATTCGCTGGCGAGACATAGCCTTCGGGTTTGACGCTGGTAGAGCCTCCGCCAAATGTGAGCGGCACGCGGTTCGAGAGAGTCACCGCTTGCACGCCGGGAAGGTTTTCCAGCTTCGCCACCAGCTGCCGATCGAATTCCATTCCGGTTGACTCCGAATATCCTGAAGTAAAGAGATCGTACGAGGCGATCAGTACATTGCGAGGATTGAAGCCGGGATTGATTTGTTGGGCGCTCCGGAAACTGCGAATGAACAATCCCGCACAAATGAGCAGGAGCAGAGACAGCGATATTTGGGCTACGACCAGTCCGCTCGCAAGTCGCGCCTTCCTGAGCGTGCCCGATGCGCTTCCGGTCTCCTCTTTCAGCGCCGAAGCCGGCGCTACGCCTGAGGACCTCACTGCAGGCAGAATTCCGAAGATCACGCCGGTAAGTATCGAAATTACGAAGGTCGCCAGCAGTACGGTGCGGTCCGCAGTGATGGTGAGTGAAAGCGGAATGTCCTCCGTCACCGGCATAAATTTCATCAGCGTCCCCTGTGTCCATAGAGTGATCAGCAGGGCGACGGAACCTCCCGCCAGGGCCAGCATCAGACTTTCCACCAATAATTGCCGCACCAGCCGCCATCGACTCACACCGAGCGCCATCCGGATGGCGATTTCCCGCCGGCGCCCCACCGCCCTGACCAGCATCAGATTGGCCACGTTCACGCATGCCAGTAAAAGCACTAAGCCCGCGATGCACATCAACGCCGGCAATAGCGTCGCCAGAAACATGTTCAGCCCGAATGGATTTCGCCACAGCGGAAAAACTGTGACGAAATCATGGCCTTTGTGCTCTTCGGGATAAGCCTTCGCTTCAGGCGAAAGGCGCAAAGTCATTTCCTGTTGTGCCTGCTGCAGCGTTACTCCCGGCTTCAAACGTCCAAAACCGAGCAGCCAAAACTGGTGATGGTCATGTAACAAATCGCCCAGCGGGTTCAGCTGCGCTTGCATCATGATCGGGACCCAAATATCGGTTCGCACGCCGGTCTGGCTCCCTTGGAATGCCGGGGGCGTCACCCCCACGATGGAGTAGGGGTGCTCGTTAATTTCAATTGTCTGGCCCACGATTTCTGGGTTCGCGGCAAAATGTGTTTGCCAGAATCGGTAGCTGATCACAGCTACGGGAGCGCCTCCGGGTTTCGTGTCCTCCTCAGGGAGAAAACCGCGCCCTCGAATAGGCTGCACCCCCAGGACATCGAAATAATTCGCGGAAGCTACCATGCCAAAGACACGCAGCGGCTTGCCCTTGCCCTTCACACTCATTTGGACAAAGTTGCACGCCGCGATTCCGGTAAAGCTCTGCTGTCCATCGCGCATCGCTTCGAGGTCGGGATAAGTGAATGGGAAGGGGTTGTCGCCAGGCTTGCTCAGCGTAAGGGAAACGACCTCACTAGGATGTGAAAGCCCCGGGACTGGATTTAATAATGTCGAATTAATCCAGCTGAAAATGGTGGTGTTCGCGCCGATGCCCAACGCGAGGGTTAGGATCGCAATAGCGGTAAAGCCCGGGCTCTTCCGCAATACCCGAAGCCCGAACTTGCAGTCCTGCAGCAGGTTTGACATTGGCCTCCCCCTTCGTCAACGGATCTGATCTGATCGCCAGGAGCGTGTGCGCTCACATCGTGTGCCAAGCCGCGCGATCGTCGAGTATCTCCTCTTGGATAGCAGGTTTACGGCCACGCTAAACAGAGACGAACGCTGAAAACATTGAACGTAACTGATTAGGTCAGACCTGACCATGCTACCGGGTGTCCGATTCCGGGCAAGAGCGTTCGAAAGCGAACGAGGTCGAGCCGCGTTTGCATAACTAGTACTTCGCTGGCTTGCAATTGAGGATTGGGGTTCAGAAGCCCTTTGGCCGCTCCTCGGCCACATTGAAAGCGCGTTCCAAGACGATCCCCGCCTGGCCTATTGTGCCCTCGTCGAACAAGCGCCCGATCAGCGTGATGCCATGCGGAACACGCCGTGGCGGGTTGAATTTCGGCAATGGATGTTTCGGATCGGGCGCCCAGTCGCTGCGCGCCTCGGAAACCTCGATGAATCCCGCACGGAACGTGAGCGAGGGGTGTCCCGTGAAGTTAGTGATGGTGAGCATTTCATCACGTAGTGACGGCACCAGCAGTAGATCGACTTGTGAAAATACGCGCGCCATTTCTTGCGCGACTTTTCGTCGAAAGCGGTCGCACTGGACAAAATCCACAGCTGAGAGAAAGCGCGACTGCCGGAAAATATTCGGCCACGCATCCGGCACCTGCACCTTCAGCTGATTCAGATCACCGCTCAGCGTGAGTTCCTCGAAGGCAGCGGCGCCTTCGGCAAAGAGAATGAGATCAAGCGAATCATAAGGCCAGTCGGGAATCGAAACTTCCACCGGGGTCATGCCGACCTTCTTTACGGTTTCGATTGCGGCGCGATCGACATCCGTAGCTGGATTTTCTTTCATCCAGGCAGGAAAATAGCCGACGCGTAATCCTTTAACGCTTGCATCCGCGTCGAAGTCAAGTTTGCTGGGAACGCTGGCGAGATCTCCGGCGTCGGGCCCGGAAATAGCATGCAGCACCAGCATTGCGTCTTCAACGTGGCGCGCCATCGGGCCAAGCTTGTCCAGCGACCAGCACAAGGTCATGGCACCGGTGCGCGGTACGCGGCCATAGGTGGGACGCAGGCCGGTCAGGCCACAGCGCATGCTGGGACCAATAATGCTGCCACCAGTTTCGCTTCCCATGGCGAACGCGACCAACCCGGCAGCGGTCGCCGCGCCCGGCCCGGCGCTGGAACCGGACGATCCTTCCTCAAGCAGCCACGGATTCATCGTCTGTCCGCCGAACCATATGTCATTCAAAGCCAGCGCGCCCAGGCTAAGTTTCGCAACCAGCACTGCGCCGGCATCATTCAGGCGCTTGATGACTGCGGCATCTTCTTTCGGAATACGGTTTCTATAAGGCTCGGCGCCGTAAGTGGTCGGGATGTTGGCGGTATCGAGGAGGTCTTTTGCGCCGTACGGAATGCCGTGCAGCGGGCCGCGGTATTTACCGGCTGCGATTTCGAGATCAGCCTGTTTGGCCTGCTTCAGCGCGAGTTCGCGGGTGAGGGTAATAACGCAGCGCAGTGTGGGATTGAATTTTTCTAGACGTTGTAAATAGATATCGGTCAATCGCTCTGACGTCAGCTTGCGCTGCTGGATCCAATGCGAAAGCTGAGATACCGACGCAAAAGCGATGTCTTCGTCCTTTGAAGGAGGCGGCGCTGGCTCAGACTTGCTGCGAATGAATCGATCGCGCTCCGGAACCATTTTCAGTCCCGGCAACATGGGGTCCCACTTCGTCGCTGGAGCAAGAGACGATTCCAATGCAATTTTGCGGGGACCGGTACGACGTTCGTAAAGCGACGCCATGTCCGCGCGCCAGCTCGATGCGGCAACTTCGCGTTCGCTGTCAGTCAATTCTATTTGGACTAACTTCTGCGCTTCCGCGAATGTGTTCGGCGAAACTTCCGGCCCGACCAGCGGTCCAGTGCCAAATGCCGGAGGAGAACCCGGCGGCGCCTGCTGGCTGGAGTTTGCCGGCAGATTCTGGGTTTGGGCGTAGCTGCGCATTGCTGCTGCGCCCAGCAAACTCAACGATGCTGCCTTAAAAAAACTTCGACGCGAACCTGCCGTCTGATCGCTCATGTTTTGGCCGTCCTCTCCCACTCACATGGACACTCGATATACGACCTATTTAGTTCGCCCACCGATCCACAACCCAGCAGCCGCATCGTGCGCTCAACGTCGTTGCGCAATATTTGGATGGCCCGAGCAACTCCCGCCTCTCCCCCGGCCGCCAACCCGTAGGCATAGGCGCGACCAATCAAGACTGCATGCGCCCCAAGGCAAAGCGCCTTTACGATATCAGAGCCCCGGCGAATTCCTCCGTCCATCAGGATTTCAATCTGTTGGCCGACAGCAGCAACGATTTCAGGTAGAGCACGGACTGTTGGCAAAACATGGTCCAGTTGTCGCGCACCATGGTTCGAGACCACAATCGCTGCCGCGCCCTCATCAGCTGCGCGGCGTGCGTCCTCTGCGATCAGCACGCCCTTGATAACAATCGGGCCATTCCAGCTTTCGCGGATCCAGCCCAAATCAGCCCATGTAACCGCTGATTTTCCTAGTGATGCAGTCACATCAATCAGGGGCATCGGGCCCTGTCCAGGTACAACAATGTTTTCGAGGTCAGGCACGCCACCATCGATTAAAAACGACGCCAGCCATGCGGGACGCGAAAGAATCTGAGGCACGAAGGGAATTTTTGAAAACAGGCTGCCAGATAGCAGTTCCTTCATTCCGTTGCGCGGATCACGCTCTCGCATTCCGGCTACTGCGGTGTCCACGGTAATGACTAGAGCTGAAAATCCAGCATTGCGGGCGCGCTCGATCGCGCCTTCCGCCGCTTCCCTCCCCCCTACCAGGTAAAGCTGGTACCACGCCGGACCTGAAGTGGCGGCTTTGACGTTTTCAAGCTTGTGGCCTGAAATGGTGGAAAGAATGTATCCCGTGCCGGCTGCGCCCGCGGCGCGCGCTGCCACCACTTCGCCGCCGGGATGCATCAACCGGCTGTACCCGACCGGCGCGAGCATGAAAGGCAGGGACAGCTCGTTCCTCAGCACTCGGGCTCGTAAATCAATTTTCGGAAATGCCACCGCCTGCCGCGGACGAAAGATGATGTCCTCGAAGGCGCGGCAATTTTCACGCAGCGTGACTTCGCCGTCAGCGCCTCCGTCTAGATAATCGAAAACGACTCTTGGCACGCGTCGCTCGGCTATGCTCCGCAGGTCCGAGATGTTCACTACGCGCGAAGAAGATAGATCCATTACGTTTAGCCGCTCCCCGCGACAACTTATTTCGTCGCCGGACGCTTCAGCTCCACATCCAGAATTATTTGAACTTCGTCTCCGGCAACCATGGGCGCGCCGTTCACGCCGAAATCTCGTCGATTGATTGTGGTCGTGGCTTCGGCTCCCATGCGAACTCCGCCCATGGCGCTCACCGGCTGTGACGGCCCGTCTACATCCAGCACAACTTCTTTGGTTACACCGTGGATGGTAAGGTCGCCGATGATCTTCAATTTCCCTTGGCCCTCAACCTCTGTCTTTTTGGATTTGAAGGTTATTGCCGGATATTTCGCCACATCGAAAAAATTGGGGCTGCGCAGATCATTATCGCGTTTCTCAATGCGGGTGTTAACCGTAATAGCGTCTAGGATCGCATCAATCTGAGTCTTGGTAGGATCAACGGGATCGTAAATGACGGTGCCGTTCGTCTTCTCGAATACGCCCCGAACCGTCGAAATTCCCAGATGCCTGATGGAGAATTGCGAAGTCGTATGGTTGGGGTCGATTTCCCAGGTCTCCGTTTCGGCAGCACATGTGATCGCAAATACAATGACAGATAAAGTCATCATTCGCTTCATAAATTGTCTTCTGATGTATGGCATTGGCCCAAACACTCACCCGCACTACGAAGTGAAGATGGACACAGCCGAATCATGGTTTAGTTACATTAGCGAGTAGCGCCCTCGTTCGATTATTTTCTCCGCAATCTGCCGGCGCATTTCAATGGTGTTGTATGGATCGTGCTTTCCCAACCGCCTTAAAATCGCCAGCTGCGTGCGCAGCATGTCGCCTTCAGCCACAGCGCTAATGATCTTGCGCGCCAACCCTTCTATCTTTTCCATCGCCTGCGATAAATAAACGCGGGCCATGGCAATGGGTAACGCTGCGGCTGATTCACCTTGAGCCGCTAAGATCTTTGTAGTTCGCAGCAACACCGTTTCCATCGCGTAAATCTCGATGACCATGTCGGCGATCGCGCCCATGATCTCCTGCTGATCTTCAATCGCCTGCATGTATTTCTGCGTGGCCGCT
>DATJHT010000052.1:0-21389 GCA_035493765.1 Terriglobales bacterium | reverse complement strand
CGTCCCTCTTGAAGAAACGCGCGAAGGTAAGCTGGCCATCGCCATTGCCGACCCCAGCCAGCTGATGATGATCGACGAAATCGGCCTGCTGCTGAATAAGCGGATCGTCACTAAAGTTGCCACGCTGGCCCAGATCAGCGAGATCCTTAAAAAGACCGAGCAGTCAAAGCGGGTGCTCGAAGACGCCAGCGAAGGTTTTGCGCTGAACGTCGTCACCGAAGAAGAAGGCGGCGACGAGAGCATCACCATCGACAAGCTGACCGCGCAAGGCGACATGAGCCCCATCATTCGGCTCGTGGACACCACGATTTTCACCGCCCTGCAACGGCGTGCCAGCGACATTCACATCGAGACTCGCGACGACTCCGTGGTCATCAAGTTCCGAATCGACGGCGTGCTCACGCAGGCGATGAATCCGATTGCGAAAGAGCACCACTCGACCATCATTTCTCGTATCAAGGTCATGAGCGAGCTCGACATCTCCGAGCGCCGCGTACCGCAGGACGGACGCTTCCGCGTGAAATACGGCCAGCCGGAGCGCCCGATCGATTTCCGCGTTTCGATCATGCCGTCCATCCACGGCGAAGACGCTGTGCTGCGCGTGCTTGATAAAGAATCCATGAGCGAGAAGTTTCGTTCGCTCACGCTCGAAGTCGTCGGCTTCGACGAAGACGATCTCCGCAAATTCCGCCGTTACATTAACGAGCCTTATGGCATGGTGCTGGTTACCGGTCCCACGGGCAGCGGGAAAACCACAACACTCTACGCCGGCGTGAACGAGATCAAGACCGAAGAAGACAAGATCATCACCATTGAAGACCCGGTTGAATACCAGATTCGCGGCATTACCCAGATTCCAGTCAACGAGAAGAAAGGCCTGACCTTTGCCCGCGGCCTGCGTTCGATTTTGCGTCACGACCCTGACAAAATCATGGTGGGTGAAATCCGCGACACCGAAACTGCGCAGATCGCCATTCAGTCGGCGCTCACCGGACACCTGGTCTTCACCACCGTCCACGCCAACAACGTCGTGGACGTGCTTGGCCGATTCCTGAATATGGGAGTCGAGCCATACAATTTCGTCTCTGCCCTGAACTGCATTCTGGCGCAGCGACTGGTACGGCTGATCTGCAATTCCTGCCGCACCGTGGTGCATTATCCGCCGGAAGTGCTCGAAGCCAGCGGCCTCGATCCCGAACAGTGGTCGAAAGTCTCGTTCTACGAAGGCCAGGGCTGCATAGAGTGCGCCGGTACCGGTTTCCGCGGACGAACCGCGATTCACGAACTATTGGACCTGAGTGACCGCATTCGCGAGATGATTCTGGCCAGAAAGCCGACCTCGGAAATCCGTCGGGCGGCGCGCGAAGAAGGCATGCGGTTTTTACGCGAGTCGGCGCTCGACAAAGTTCGCCTCGGCATGACCACTCTCAAGGAGATCAACAAGGTCACGTTCATTGAGACGATGCGGTAGCTGGTGGCCGGTTGTCAGTGTGAGTAGAGAGAATTTGAGAGTCGAAGTCGAACTGAAGAATTGGCGCTCGTGGAACTATCGGCGGTAAATTGTGAGGAGATCTAGTGGCGAAAGCCAATTCTGATTTCAACTAACAACTGACCACTAGCAACTAACCACTGATTCATACATGAAACGCAATCATCAAACAGGAAGGCCTAAGCTGGCCTGCGAAATTGCTCAAGACCGGGTGATCGCCGCGCGCGCCGCGGATTCCGGTCAGGTACTCGAGCTCTGCTCGACCAGCGAACTTTCACCGGGATGCGTAGTCCCTGACCTCACCGAAGGAAATCTGCGCGAGCGGGAGGCTGTGGTCTCGGCTCTTCGCGAGGCACTGGGTAATATTGGCGCGCGCTCCCGTGATATCGTAGCCGTGCTGCCCGACGCCGCCGTTCGCGTTGTACTGCTCGACTTTGAAACCTTGCCGGACAAGCATGATGAAGCAGAAAGCGTAATCCGATTCCGCCTGCGCAAGTCATTGCCCTTTGATGTCGATAAAGCCAAAGTCTCATATCAGGCGCAGACGGCAAATGGCGCCACCCGCGTAGTCGCGGCGGTGGCGCTCAACAGCATTGTCGAGGATTACGAAAGCGCCTTCCGCGATGCCGGCTTCGCCCCTGGAGTGGTGATGCCTTCGATGCTGGCCGCCCTGGGAGGCGCTTCCGCCGATCGCGCTACCCTGGTAGTTAAAGTGGACGCGCGCACCACCAGCATCGCCATTCTTGATCAAGGGCATCTTTTGTTGTTCCGCACCCTCGAGAACGCCCGCGGTGTAACCATCAGCGGCGAGCAACTGGCTGAAGACGTTTATCCCTCGGTCGTGTTCTTTCAGGACACTTACAACACCAGCATCGAAGAGATTTTTGTTGCCGGCATTTCCGACCTCACCGGTGCGGCCCCGGCCCTGCATTCGCAGACGGGCGCAGAAGTGAAGGAACTGGTTCGCGCATCTCAACTGGGCCTGGGCGGGGGGTCAATCCCTAAGTGGAGGATGGCGGGAGTAGTCGGCGCCCTGCTCTCGGCCAACTGAAGTATGCGTATTGATATCAATCTCGCGTCGCAGCCGTATCAGGATTCAAGGCAGTTTTGGGGCTACTGGTTGACGGGGCTCATTCTGCTATCCATGGTTACGGCGTTGCTGGTGTTTTTGGCCGCCACCGGATTCGTGCGCGGCAGACATGACCGCGAGCAGATTTCAAAACTCAAAGATAAGATTGCCGCCTACGACCGCGAAAAGAGCGAGGCTGAAGCCATGCTCAATCAGCCGCAAAATCGGGCGTTACGGGAACAGTCGCGTTTCCTGAATGGGTTGTTCCAACGGAAAGCGTTTTCCTGGACCAAGGTGTTTGAAGATCTGGAGCGGGTAATGCCTGCGCACCTGCATGTGCTCTCTATTAATCCCGGCAACAGCGTTGACAACAATAGTCTCTCGCTGAAACTCCTGGTCGGTGGTGATTCGCGCGAGCAGGCGCTCGATCTCGTCCGTAAGATGGAAAGCTCAAACCGCTTCCGGCAGACCCGGATTCAAAGTGAGAAAGTCGAAAGCGAAAACCAGAACGGCGACCGTGTGCAGTTTGAAATTGACGCCCTCTACAGCCCCACGCCCGATAAGAGCTCTACCAGCGGAGGCATGAACTGATGCCTGACCTGCGCAAAGCTCGCACCAGGTTGCAAATTGCTGTCGGGACGCTGCTCATCCTCGACGTCGCCGCCGTGGTCTTGCTGCTCACTCCGTATGCGGGTTCTGAAGCTTCCCGGCAGCAGCAAATGCGCCAGCTCTGGCTGGATTTGAAATCGCGCGAAAACGCTCCCTGGCGTGGGCTCGACAAGAAAATACCCCAAGCCAAGCAGGAAGTCGCCGACTTCTACCGTGATCGCTTCCCTCCCGGCTATTCCGAAATTTCAAACAGTGTGGACAAGATCGCCTCTGAATCGGGCGTCAAGATTTCCAGCGAAAAATACGACCAGAAGGAAGCCGAACTGGAAGGTGTGCAGCGGGTGGAAGTTCAAGCTGACGTCTCCGGCGATTACCTGCAACTGGTGCGCTTCATCAATACTATGGAGCGCAGCAAATTGTTTTTCATCCTCAGGGACTTGCAGCTCGGCGGGGAACAAAACGGACAGGTCAAGCTGCAGATTAAATTCGAAACTTATTTGAGGCCAGTGTAGTGAAGTTAGGCGCAGAAAGCCGGACAAAACTAATCGCCGCCGTCTCTCTAGGGGTGGTGTTGCTGATCGTGATCGTCACCCAGTTTGGTGGCTTTTTCGGCGGCATGTCGTCGAGCGCAGCTGCTCCGGCAGCTTCTCGCCCGGCTGACCCCACTCTTGGTTCCTCGCCTGCAACGCGAAACGCCGTGCGAGCAAAACCTGGGACCGGGAAGAACGCCGCTCTGCGCTCCATGGATCCCAGCCTCCGTCTTGATCTGCTGAAAGAGAGTGAAGACACCAAATACGAAGGAACCGGCAGGAACATATTCCGAGTGTTCGTCGAGCCACCGCATATCGTCAAGAGCCCAGTGCTGGACCAGCAACCCGTCGCGCAAGGTCCGCCGCCACCGCAACCCCCGCCGCCAATCAACCTGACGTTTTACGGATTCGCCACTCCGACCGGCGGCACTAAACGCATATTCCTGGCCAAGGGCGAAGACGTGTTCATCGCTAAAGAAGGCGACATCGTCGACCGGCGCTACAAAGTTGTTCGTATTTCCCAGAACGCCGTCGAGATTCTGGACGTGCTCAGCAACAATCGTCAGAGCATTCCGCTGACGCAGGGGTGACACCGTTTTGTAATCGGGTAATTTTCCGTGATGTTATTCAATCCACCAACTCGGCCTCGCATAGATCGATTTGTCGTGTCAAATTACTCAGTTACCAAATTACCCGATTACGAAGTCCAGCGAAGGCAGCGCGGCTACGTTCTCCTTGTGCTGCTTCTCTTCGTCACTCTGCTTTCGATTGGGTTTCTGGGCGCGATACGCAGCCTGGAGTTCCAGGTCAAACGCGACCGCGAGGAAGAGATGGTCCACCGCGGAGTGCAATACTCCCGCGCCATCAAGGCCTTTTACAAGAAATTTGGCCGTTATCCCACGCGCATTGAAGACCTGGAAAGCACAAACAATCTCCGCTTCTTGCGCCGGCGCTACAAAGATCCCATGAATCGGGACAAGAAAACCGGCAAGGAACTTGATTTCAAATTGCTCCACCTGAATGACGTGCAAATGTCGTTCAATAGCGCGCAACCGGGAATGACATCGGTCACCGATCTTGCGAATCAGCAGGCCGGGGCGCCCGGAGCGTTAAATGCCGCAGCTGGAGTGGTCGGCGGCAATGGGCCAACCGCGATAGCCGGAACGCAGAATCAGCAGCAGGTACAGAATGCGGGAACGCAGCCCGGCGATCAGGGTGACAATACCAATCCCGACCAGCAAGCCGCAGCAGACACCGGCACTCCGCCTCCGCCGCAGCCTCTATCGCAAAAGGCTGGCCCTACAGGCGCGCCGCAAGTCTTCGGCGGAGGCGCCATTGTTGGCGTCGCGAGCCTGAACAAAGACAAGACTATCCGCGAATTCAATAAGAAGAACCACTATAACCAGTGGCAATTCATCTATGACCCCAGCACCGATCGTGGCGGCCTGCTGATGACGCCAAATCAGCCGCCCTTGCAGGGCGCGGCGCAGAATGTGCAGCAGAATGGCCAGCCCGGAACTCTGAATCAGAACCAGAATCCCGGCTTCGGTGCGCCCGTCAACGGCCCTAATTCAACGCCGCAGCCACCCACCTCGGAACCGCCCAACCAGCAGTAGATTAACTCCTTATTTTGGGTTCCGCGCCGTTCTTATCAACGAGCCTTTTCGGCGTTCTCTTCGCGTCCTTTGCGCCCTTTGCGGTGAAAAGCTTTATTGCGATTGCGCCAACTGGGAACCGATGCGTGATCTACGACGGGCCTCCTACAGCTTCGGCAGCACAATTCCCTTCTGTGCCTGATACTTCCCTTTCCTGTCCGCGTAACTGGTTTCGCAAATTTCATCGCCTTCAAAGAAAATGATCTGGCACAAGCCCTCGTTGGCATAGATTTTCGCCGGCAGCGGCGTCGTGTTTGAAATCTCCAGGGTGACGAACCCTTCCCACTCCGGCTCAAACGGGGTCACGTTCACGATAATTCCGCAGCGCGCGTAAGTTGACTTACCCACGCAAATGGTCAGGATGCTGCGCGGTATCTTGAAGTATTCGACTGAACGCGCCAGCGCAAACGAATTCGGTGGCACGATGCAAACATCCGACGTGATATTTACGAACGAGCGCTCATCAAAGTGCTTCGGATCCACGGTCGTGGAGTTCACGTTGGTAAAAATTTTGAACTCATCGGCAACGCGAAGATCGTAGCCGTAAGAAGACAGGCCGTAGGAAATCACGCCTTCGCGCACCTGCTTCTCGGAAAAGGGATTGATCATGCCCTGTTCGTGGGCCATTTTGCGGATCCAGCGGTCGCTCTTTAGCATGAAGCTCCTTAACACAGCTTTTAGCTGTTAGCTTCTGGCTCTTAGCTCAAATGTCCGGCGCTGATCTGCCGGGCTTTGCTAAAAGCTAAAGGCTAAGAGCTAAGGGCTAGATGGCTGGAATGAGCATCTTACGGGATACTGGCGGCAATTGACAATCTTCCATATCTCTCTTAGCATCAAGCACTTGAAGGTCTCTCAAAACTCCCACGCGAAGAGGCGCCCGTGATCAAGCTCGACATCATCAACGAAGTGGTCAACCGCACCGGCATCACCAAGACCAAGGCTGAAATGGCGGTCGAAACCGTATTCGAGAGCATGAAGCGCTCTTTGGCTAAGGGCGATCGCATCGAGCTGCGCGGTTTCGGCGTGTTCAACGTACGTCCGCGCAAGACCGGCATCGGACGCAACCCGCGCACCGGCGCTGAAGTTTCCATCCCGCCTGGCAAGGCTGTACGTTTTAAGCCGGGGAAAGAGTTGCAGTCAATCGAGTAGGCTTGACCGCGCGACTTGCGCGCTTCAGAGAATCACCAAAGCCTGGGGCGAAAATCCGAAAATAAGTCTGGCGAGACATCCACAACGAAAAAAATAACGGGTTCCGCAGCAGCCGCCGGGAACCCGCTAGTCGACGAACATTAACTGCAAACTTAGCCTTTTACAACCTTCAACTGGTTATCCACCGAAAACACTCCAGGCACGCCGTTCGCCCGGATGCCGGCAATGTTCTTATCGGCTTCATTATCCACAAACCCAATCAGAGTTACGTGGCCGTTGTTCACGATGATGCGAATCGGCTTGTTCACGCCCAAAGCGTATCGCTGCAGCACCGGATAGCCGTAAATCGTACGGAACAGCCTCACGCGCAATCCGTTATCGAAGAACGACACCGGCAGCACTTGAATCTGATTATCTACGTGCTCCACGCCTTCGACTTTCTTGACCACGTTGCCCGCATCGCTCTTCAGGGTCGGGTTGGTCACCTGCCCCATAAGCGTCACGTTGCCATTTTCATCCGTGGTGAATGACATGTAATCAAAAGCATTCACGTAGGGCAGCATGTTCAATTCGTGTCTGACTCTATCGTTGATTGTCTTCGGTCCCCGCGCAGACGCAAGTGCATTCTGTGCCGAGAACGATAGCGTCGAAGCAACCATTCCTAAACCAAGAACCAACGTTCGGAGTTTCATGTTTTCAACCTTCCTTCTTTCTTTCTTCTTTCTCAATTCAAATTCGGATCCAGATTTCATCAGAGACAACTCGGGCCGCTCATAGCCTGGACCTGCGCCACGAACAGCCCGTGCTTCTAAGTCGTGTGGTTCGCGTTCCCGTTACCGGCGATGGCGATAGAAGTCGCGGCGTCCGACGTAGCCTCGCGGATACCAGTGCCGGTAGTACACCGGCCCAGGCGCCACGTAGGCGCGCGGATAAAGCGGTGCCGGCACATACCCGACATATGGCTGGGGCGCAACATAGCGCGGCCCCACATAAACCCGGGGTCCGTAGAAATAAGGACGAGCGGGATGAACATAAACCGGAGCTCCCACTTGAACTCCAACTACGACGCCCGCATTCGCTTTCGGCGCAGCGGCAGAAGCCGCAACCAGGGCCAATCCCAGAACCATCAGTAAGCTTGTCTTCTTCATCTCCATCACCTCCAAGCTACATAATTGGAAACACTGTTGCTCGAAGAAAGTTGCGGCGACGCTGTCGGCAACTGTTTGCAACCGCACGGTTTACGTAAAGATTTGTCAATACACACGTGCTCCCTTCCCTTTCGGCCGATCCATTGCCATTTTTGAAGTTGTATAGGTGAGTTCTGCGCCCTAATATCGGAAGTCCGAAAAACAAATGATGGATTCAATCAGACGGCAGGCATTTTGTCCGGCATTCACACGCGCCGCCCTCCTGCTTGCATTCTCGGTAGTGACGTCCCTTGATGCCGGCTCTCAAAATACATCGTTCGATGAGGGCCAGGTCGTCTCTCGAGATGTCATGATGCGAGCGTTGCCCGCCGAGGAAGACCACCCTTTTCCGCGGGCCGTAATCAATGCGCGGGAGGAACAGATTAGCTGTCAGCCAAATAACAAGACGCTACTTTCAGTGCACTATCGTGCGACACCCACTACAAAGTCCGGCATGAACGACGATGCCATCGTCATTGCCGCGCCTGAAAACAACAAATATCAGGTCCTGAAGATTCTCGATTCTGACGCCGGCATCGTGAACGGCGAACTGTATTCCGAAAATGACTTCGAACAGGATTTCATTTCCATAAATGGCCTGCGCTTTCTATATGTCCGCAATAGAATTTCCGGATCCGGTGGCATCACGGAACACGCTGTTTACACGATTTCAAGCGACAATATCGTTTCCACGATTCCCTTTGCAGATGTAAGCAAGTCCAACGTGCTTAATGCCCCCGAGGAGCTGCGCAATGGACAGTTGGAGTTTGATGGCTCAGGCTTCCGTTATTCAGCAGGCATTTATAAGCCCAAGGACCCTGAATGTTGCCCGTCGGACGGTTTCTACCATGCTGAGTTCAGGCTGCGCGGGAATTTCAAGGAAAACCCTGTTAACCATAACTTTACCCCGGATTTTCAGTTCGTTGTTGCTAGAGAGTGGAGATCAGCCGATCGCTGAATAACTGTTTCTAGAATTGGTTTATTGAGGTGGAGACGCGTGATGGCTATCGCAAGCGGAGGTATTCCAGAACACAATGACTTTCGCGCAGCCCGAATCGTACTCGTCGAAGAACATGTCCGGCTGGAGAACGCTCACGATCTCGAGGGCGTTCTTCGCACCTTCGGCAGCACCGCACGATACGATGACGAGGCTTGGGGTGAACACTTCGAGGGCAGCAGCGGCGTTCGCTCATTTTACGAACAATTGATGGCCGCTCTGCCCGACTTGCAGATTGACGTACAGCGAAGGCATCTCACCAATGACTCCATTGTGCTCGAAGTCATCATACGCGGCACCCACCTTGGCCCATGGCGTGGTCTTCCGGCCACGGGGCGCAAGCTCGAGATTCCACTATGCGGCGTATACACCTTCGACGCCGATGATCGTCTTGCCGGGGAAAAAATTTACTACGATCGGGGGACAGTCCTAAGACAACTCGGAGTCTTTCACGAGCCAGAGAGTCTGCTTGGACGAGCATTCATCTTGCTGACGCATCCCCTGACGATTGGACGGGCCCTGGTGCGGATGCTCAAACAACGCTAAGACGATCAAGCCCTAAGCAGGCAGCTTCGCCGCCAGCACATCAACTTTTTCAATGCTGGGAGCCTCGGCCAAAAGATCGGGCGCCTTTGCCATCAGGGCTGCCGCGACTTGTCCGGAGAGATGCGCCTGCCGCCCCGCCTCGTTGGGAAACGCATCGAAAATTCCGAATGTAGTCGGTCCCAGTCGAATGCCAAACCATGCCGTGGTGGCGGGTTCTTGTTGTACCAGCGCAAGTCCTCCGCGCAAGAACTGCTCCACCTCCGCCTCTTTTCCCGCCTTCGCTTCCAGACGAACAAAGAGCGCGACCTTTACAGACTCAGCCATCTTAGTCTCCTCGCAAATTCTCGATGGATTTCAGAATTCGCTTTCCTTGCCGATAAGATGCGCTGACGATACAAAGGTTGCGGCAGGAGTCTTGGAGACAAATTAAGGACAAAAATCCCGCCCAAGGTTCAAATTGAGCGGGAATCTTCGGGTGCCGAATTAGTTTTCCAAAAAAGCTTGTGTCGCACCCTACGAAGCGCGAGCCACTTCTGTCGCCTGCTCCATTACCCCGCGCAACTCCGCCGCCCGCGCGTTAAGTAGCCCTTCCGCAAATTGCTGGAACTTTTCTGCCGTTGCTTTGTTCTTCAATTGAGAAGCTTCATTCAGTACCACTGCGACCGCCCGCAACTCGGCCATCAAGTCCGGTGGAGGGTCAGGCAGAATCCAGCGAATGTGGAGTTTACCGTCTGATCCGCGATAGATTTCGAAGATACCGTTTCCGGCGAGAATGTTGAAAGTTGCAAAATGAGCCATTGGTCTTCCTCCTTGAGAAATAGTGTGACCATGGCCAGAAGCGTTACAGTTCCGTTACCCCGGCAGAGTTGAACTGACACTAGGCACCGCCGGAGATTGTCCGCTCTGCCGATTGCTTCGCCGGAAATAACGCGAGGAGCGCCACGGCGATGACGACCAGAATGTACACGCCCGGAAGAAATCCACGCTGGCTAGCGTCCCTAAGCGCCATGATCGCCATAACGGCCGCATGGGCCACGCTCGACCATGCAGCAAAGGCGATTAGGCTGTGATTCTCCGCCGGGTTCCGCACCGCCAGCAACAAAAGAATTCCAAGCACAAAATACAGGCTCAACATCATCGCATCGGTGTACCCGGGCTGGTCGCGATGCAACAGGATCATGCTCGCCGGATAAATCCCCGCCGTAAACAGTAATCCCACTACAGCCATTACGGCCTTGAGCGCTCGCTCTCGCCACATTGTCCGCCTCCTGCTGAATAGCAAAACAGAAAAGCTTACAACCAAAACGCCAGAATGTTATGTGAGCCTAAAATAGATCGAGGTCAGCATCCGAATCATGGCTGGTAAATCGCCCCTGATGTCAGACCAGACTCGCGCCAAATTGAAAGCTGCACGCGTTGCGCGCCTTGCCACAATTGACGCCAATCGTACGCCCCACATGGTTCCTATCTGCTTCAGCTACGACGGCTCTCTTTTCTACACGGCAATCGATCGCAAGCCGAAGAACGTGCCACCTGGGCAACTGGCCCGTCTGAAAAACATCCAGATGAATCGGCAAGTGGCGTTGCTCATCGATGAATACGATGAGGACTGGACTCGTCTCTGGTATGTGCTGGTACGCGGAGAAGCTGAGCTCGTCTCTAGCCTTGCGGAACGAGCACATGCTCTTGCTCAATTGCAGGCAAAGTATCCGCAGTACCGCTCCGGCATGCTTGCCGATGACGGCCCAATTTTGCGCATTACGCCTCTGCGGATCAGCACCTGGGGCAAATTGACGAACACGGCCGCTGAGCCTGAGCGTTAGCTCACATTCATCATTCCCTTCAGTTGGTCGAGAAGCGCCAACCAACGGTCAAGCGACTGGCCTCCTGGAGAAAACCCGGGATCGAAAAAGATTTCACCGACACCGATTTTCGCGCAGCCGCGCACATCATCCGCGATCTGCTCAAACGATCCGGAGAATATCGGCCGCTCGCTTCCCAACGGCTTATCAGTAAGTTCCACAATTGCGTGCACAATCATGCCCAGGGTTGACGGGTCACGCCCAGCCTGTGTCGCTATTTGCTTGATGCTGTCGAACATCTGTGACATCACCGGTATCGGCAGAAAAACTGGATTCCAGCCATCCGTCATGGTCGCCACCCGTTTCAATGCCGCTGGCACAAATGCCCCCATATATATTGGCGGATGCGGCTTCTGGACCGGCTTCGGATTTATGTACGACTTGGGAATGTTGTAAAACTTGCCATGAAACTCAACTGGATTCGTCGTCCAGATACTCTTCAACGCTTGAATAAATTCATCCGCCATCGCGCCGCGTTTAGTCATGTCGGCGCCGGTGGCATCCATTTCGTCTTTTGACCAGCCCAGCCCAAGTCCAACGATCAGCCTGCCGCCCGAAAGCAAGTCCAGAGTACTCAGCCGCCGTGCCAGCATGACCGGGTTGTAATAAGGAATGTCCAGCACGCTTGTCCCCAGCTTGATCTTCTTGGTGACGCCGGCCACGAACGTAAGCGCCCCCAACGGGTCCAGCACGTGTTTATAAACTTCCGGCAACGAACCATCCGGAGTGCCAGGATACGGCCGCTGCGGTTGCACTGGATAGAGCACGCGTTCGATCGTCCACAAGCTCTGGTATCCCACCGCCTCGGCGCGTTGGGCAACTTTCGTTACCGCTTCGGCGGTACCGATCGGTCCAATGTTAGGAAGGGAAAAACCGATTTTCATAGATGCCTCTGCAAACACAACTGGCCAGCATTCTAGTCACACCGCATCTCAGTCTCAAGCCGCGTGAGCAGGCTTCGCCGGAAGTAGCGCCAGCAGCAATATTCCAACTAAAAGGAATAGCACTACTCCCGGCAGTTCTCGCGGTTCAATTACGTGCCGATACTCCTGCACCGCCATCACCGCAGCATGAGCTATATTCGCCCATCCAACAAAAGCGATAAGAGTACGGTTGGCCGCAGGATTACTCACCGAGAGCAGCAGGAAGATTCCCATAGTGACGTAGATACTCATGATCATCGCTACTCCGGGATCTCGCGAGAAGAACATCAATAGCGGGTAGCTTCCGGCCAGGAAAATCAATCCGACCACCACTAATACAACTTGCAGCGCGCGCTCTCGTCGCATGATGCCCCCTCTTCATTTACGCCGCGCGAAAGAGAATTATTCGCGGAAATATCTGCAGGCAAGGACGCCGGAACTAATCCGCCGGCAGCATATATCCGGGCGTTCCGCCCAATCGTCCCCCAAATGCCTGGGCATCAAGTACCGCCATGTCCCATGAGATCCACGAAGCCGGCGTTAGTCTTATTGTCACATCATCAAATGCAGCCAACACCGCGCCGATGCCCGGATCGGTTAGCGCTTCGACGCTCAGATATCGGGCATGGATGCGGTGATTGATTTCCTGTGATTCGCGCCCGGAGATCAGATCTGTCGTTCCGGCAGCGGTGACTCCGCGTTCCTTTCCCGGTTTTCGGGAATCAATCATCAGTGAAGCCTTCGGTCGTGCCACCAGATTACGTGCCTTCTTCGTCTTCGAAGATGTCGCGACATACAGCCGGCCGTCCTCGAACATGTACCACACCGCGGTCATGTGAACGCTGCCATCCGAATTCTCGGTTGCGATAGTTGCAATATGCCGTCCGTCCAGGAATTCTCCTAGACTCGCGGTCAATTCTTGAGTTCCCATTTTTCTAACCTTTTCCAGGGTGACCCGCCTGCGACCTGGGCCACCCGAACTCCAATTCGGCATCGAAAATAAAACACCAAAAACTTAGGAGATCAGAATGTTAAACCCAAACAAGGCATTCAGCAGCTTTTCAGTCAATGACATTCAGAAGGCCCGGGAATTCTACGGCAAAACGCTCGGCGTCGAGGTTTCCTCTGGCCCCGAAGGCACCCTGGTTCTCGCCGGCGGCAAGGCACTTATGTACCCGAAACCCAATCACCAGCCCGCCACTTTCACCGTCCTCAACTTCCCCGTGGACAGCGTCGAAAAAACAGTCGACGAACTCAACCAGCGCGGCGTGCGGTTTGAAGTCTATAACGAACCGCATTTGAAGACCGACGCTCGGGGGATCTCTCGTGGCAACGGACCGACCATCGCCTGGTTCAAGGACCCGGCGGGGAATATTCTGTCCGTTCTTGAAGCCGCTTAGCCCGGAGTCTGCTTTTAGGTTGAAATTGAATTTGAAGGATTTGGAAAAAGAGTGCCCGCCCTTACGCGCATTTTTTGCGACCGGGGTGGGCATTTTCAATTGCAGATATTTAGAAACTACACCGCCGCACTCTTCCTGGAGGCAATCGTCTCATTGGCAGGCTGCTTCGCCGCGATGCTCAGGGATACAACCCAAGCCGCCGCCGCAATCGCCCACGAGATAAAGAATGCTGTCCACGGCAGCCGTGCCTTCGGTTCAGCCACGATCCGGGGTGCCCAAACCAGAAGAGTAAATACACCGATCATCCCCGCCTCGAGAGAAGCGGCCAGTCGGGGAAAAACCGAGAACAGCACGCCGAGCCCGGCAGCAATATGTCCCGCGCCAGTCAGATACGCCCAGCCTTCGCGATAAGGCAGCCAGGCCGGAACCAGGTCGACCGTAGCCCGTACATAAAAAATGTGTGAGAGGCCGATGGGTATCAGCCATATCGCAAAAAACAGTTGCGCCAACCGTATGCTTCTCTCGCTGCTCAGCCCCCTTAACGGCGATCCCTCAGGCAGCTGCGCCACCTTGGCGAACAAAACCCAACCTCCAGCCATAAGGACCGCCAGCTCGCCGAAGCCGAGCCACACCGCTTCCATTCCAGGAGCCACAAACAGCGCCGGAAGCTTCAGCAGCATCCAGATTACGAGATACGGAAAGAGAACTCGCGCTGCCCACGCCGCCGTCGCTCTGAACAGCAATCCCGCCCCGCCCAACAGCATGACGACGCCCGAAGCATACGCCAGCATCGTGCGCCCGGGCAGCCCCGCCGGAACCGGCTGCCACACCATCGCAAAGTCGCCATAGACCAACGCGAGCACGCCAAGCCCAATCATTCCGATGGCAAACGCCGTCAGCGCCGGTTGCTGGTTTCGCGTCATGGGCCAACAACCTATAGAAGAAACGATTTGGTTGTCAACCGGAGTTGTCGATCAAGCTAAATTTCCCTCGCCGATCAGCCTGTGGTGGCGAGTCGCAGGGCGATAAAGCGGCTGACTCTGAACGGCTTTAGCTCTTGAGGGAGGTACCCTTGTGTGCTCTCGGCCTCGGCCAGTGCCCGTTCGGCAGAGTCAGATCGAAAACTTATGCTGCCTTCCCCGACGCCGAAGTCAACTGCTGCATCATGCCAAGCGCATCCCAGTTGTTCCAGCTCTCGACGAACTTGCCGTCGCGCAGACGAGCGATTGACATTCCGGTCAATGAAATGCTCTTCCCGGTTGGCGGAAGTCCGGGCAATTGCCCACGATGCGTGCCGGTTACGGTCCAGCGGACAGCCACCACATCACCCGCCACGATTTCATCTTCCACCGTCATGTGCAAGTCCGGAAAGGCATTGATATACCGGTCGACGAATTGTCTATATCCGTCAATTCCGGCAGGGATGTCCACGGCCTGCGGATCATGATGAATGTAATCAGGCGAGATTATTTCGTCAATGACAGTGAGATTTCTGTCGTTCCAAAGTTCTTCAAAAATTCGGCGAGCTGGACTCTTCATATTTTCTCCTCGTTTTTTATCCTGGCGCGAGCGGAGAAATTCTACACCTGAATGGAGGGCGAGACCGCCACAACCGGCGGAACAACTGGAAAAGTTACAGACCGTTCTTGACCCAGGATTCGAGGTCGCCGGTGAGCCGCAGTAACCCGATGCGGGCACGCAGCAAGGCGAAATCGGCATTCTGGGCAGCGTTATATTTCTCAAACATTTCAGTCCGCGCATTGGCCGCGTCAGGGACGGTGGCACTGCCGGCATTAAGACGGACTTCAATGGCGTCCATGTTCGATTTTGCGATCTCAAATTCGAGGTCCGAAACCTCTTTCGCCGCTGCCAGCTGCCGCACCGAGTCCTGCATTTTCAGCACCTGCTGCGACGCCTGGTTCTTGATTGATTCAACTTCCTTCTTTGCATGAACGGCGTCCGCATCCGCGGCCGCGGCGTGCGCCCGCTGCGCCGCATTAAAAATCGGGAAGCGGAGCACTACGCCCACCGTCGCGTTATTTCGCTCAAAAGCGTTGCTGATAAAAAATTTCTGCCAGTTGTTGTATTTGGCCAGAACGGCATATTGAGTCGCGAAGTCGGCGGTCGGCCAAAGCAGGCGATGCTCGGCGCGGGCGCGAAAGCTCTGCGCTTCAGCGTGCTCGCGGGCGAACAAAACGCCAGGACTGGCATCGGCTGCAATATCGGCGGATTCAGCTTGCGACGGAATCTCAGGCAATGCGGGAACAGAATCGGCCGCAGGTTCGATGGAAGCCTCGGGCAATCCGGTCAGTTGAGAAAGCAATGCGCGCAGCTCGTGAACCGAGCTCTCCGCCTCCACCATGTGCAGATTCGCGCGCGCCGCGGCAAGTCGCGCCTGATTGCGAAGTTGCGGATTGTCCACGCCTTCCTGGACGCGCTGATCGATAATTTGCTGCGTGTGCAATGCGTCGTCATGCTGCTGTTGCAGATGTCCGATGAGCTGCTGCCATTTCAGCAACTCGGTATAGGCAAGGACCGTATCCTGCATAATCTGATTGCGCTGGTCTTTGCTGCCAGCCTCGCTCGCTTTGTATTCACTGCGCGCGGCCCGAATGTAGTCTCGGAGCGCGGGATTGAAAAGCGCAGACTGCGCGGTAACGTTGACCAGCGAAGGGGCCGAACCTTCCAGACTCAGCGGATAACCCCAACTGTCGCCCAGCCCGGACCCCACTGTGAGTTGAGGCATGTACTGATTGCGGGCCTCCCGAAATGACTCGTAAGCGCGCTGCTGGTCGGCGCTGGTTTGCCCCGCCGCGGGGCTGTGCGTGAGTGCCAGTTCCACCGCATGCTTTAGAGTCAGCGGTTCAGCACCTGCGCAGGGTGAAAGAAAAATAATAGCCGACAGGAGCGAAAATAAAATCCTGCATGATGGCTGCAAGGCAGGTTTCATAGCTCCACCTTACCGGGAAACATGGGTTGTACAGAAAAAATCTGGCCGACCCGGCAAATGATCATGCTAACGGTTCACGCGCGCCAGCGCCTGTTGCGCGGGCTGAAACTCTTTTGCGAGTTCGAGCGCTGAATGATATTCGGATACCGCGTTTTGCTTATCTCCTAATTGTTCGGCGGCAGAGCCGAGCAGGTAATGCACTTTGAAAGCCGGGGCTTGCTCCACCTGAGCATTTGATCGCAAATACGCCCGCAGCAGCTGTACCGCTTCCGGTTGCTCGCGTTTCGCGTGGAGCAAGATCTCCGCCGCATCCACTAGCGCATCTGGACGATCGAGGGCCGCCGAACGCACTTGCAATAATGAATGGACCATGTCGTCCCAACGCTCCCTATGCTTATAGAACAGACCGAGGTTCAACCATGCGCTGGCGGCGCCATGGCTGGCCTCGATGGCAGCTCGGTATTCTCTCTCAGCTTGCGGAAAATCTTTCTTCTTCTCTGCGATTCGTGCATTTACCCAATGCGCTTTGGCGGGGTCCAGCTCGCGGAGCGTGCTTGCCTGCTGCTCGGCCTTGTCGCGTCCACCGCCGACAATTCCCGGCGCCTCCAGATAAAACTCCGCCAGATCGGTCCGCGCCTCCACGTCGAGCGGACTCAGGTGCACTGCGGCTTCAAACTCGCGCGCCACGCGACGCGCCAACCCAGCAGCAGTCATAAAGCTGGCTTTGTCGGCCTTCTCTCCGTAGATGCGCCCAAGCCAGAGGTGAAATTTGCTGTTTTCAGGCGCCAGCGAAACGGCCTTTTCGCAATCGGCAATTCCGCGGTCCCATTCCCCGAGGCTGAAATAAGCGCGGCAGAGCAGGTTATGAGCTAACGCATCATTCGGGGAAGAATTGATCTGGCCGTGTAGCTCAGCAATCGCTTCGTCCACTCGTCCCGAAGCCAGCAATGCGGGCGCACTTTCGTCAGCGCCGGCCAGCGCCGGAATAGCGATGAGTAGAGCAAGGACGAGATTAACTATGAATCTAGAAATCATCAGTGGATCACCTTCACCGGCAGACGATCACGAAGAGGCTTTGCGTTGGTCGAGCCGATGGCGACCAGCGCATTCTCGTGAATTCCGCTGGTGATCTCGACGCTGGTAAGGTTCGCAATCGAGGTCTGCACGTTCTGGCGGTGCAACTCATTTCCCATCACCTGGAAAACATAAGGTGAGGAGTCCTCTTGCCTCAGTGCCTCGCGCGGCACCGTCAACACATGATCATGTTCTGCCGTCACGATGGTGACCCCGACATTGATATTCGGCAGCAATTTGAAATCCTGGTTAGAAACGATGCAGGTGGTTTCGCCGACGTTGCGGGCCCCATGCAACTTTACCGTCGCAGGAATGGAACTTACCTCGCCCGTCCAGATGCGGCCGGGCATCGCATCCCAGGTGAGCTCGATGGGTTCGCCGGGTGCGAGCTTTGCGATGTCGGGCTCGTCCACGTAAGCGCGAACCAACACTTTGGAAAGATCAGCCTCCTGCAAGACTAAATCCCCGGGGTTTACATAAGCTCCTGTCTTGACCGGAAGCGAATATACTTCCCCATCGAATGGAGCGCGAATTAGAAGCTGCGACAAGACATCCTGGGCGGCTTCGTAGGCGCTCTGGGCTTCTGATTGTTGCGCCTGCACCCGTGCAATTTCAGGATGCGAGTAGCGCTCTTTCTGCTTCGATTCCAGAAGTTTGACTTGCGCAGCCGCGGCCTCCAACTGATTCTGCGCGGCGCGGACTTCACCTGGCGACGCGGCTCCGGTTTGTTGGAGCCGTTGCAACGCCTCCAGATTGCGTTGCGCGGTCTGATAGTCGCCCCGAGCCTTCACCAGTTGGGCCTGCAAGGTCATCACTTCTTCCTGGGTACCGCCGTGTTCAAGCCCACTGATGTCCGCTTCGGCGGACTTAAGCTGCGCCTGCGCCTGCGCGGCCTGACTCCGTGCCGTGGCGGCATCAAGTTCAACCAGCAGCTGGCCCTTCTTTACGTGATCGCCTTCATTCACCAGAACCCGCTTCACCGTAGTACCGATGGGAGCATGGGCCTCGAAGTTTTTAACCGGCTCAATTTTTCCATTGGTGGCGATCACGCTGCGAATATTCTTGCGAGTGACAGCTGCGACGGTCACCGGAACCGAATCGTCACGAGATGCGAACGAGCCCAGAAGGACCACAGCAACGACCGCGACACCCGCCCACACCAGCCAGTGGCGTCGGGCAAAAAAGCCAGCTTTTGATGAATTGTTCAGGGCCATTCAATATCGACAGCTAATGCTATCATCGCGTTACGCGCGGAGAAAAACGCCGATTTAATCAATTGGATGCCGCCTCTGGGCCGAAAGACCCTCAAAGTTACCGGCGGCCACAGCCTGCCGAACTTAGTGAAATTTCATATGCCGAAGACCCCTCGTTACACGCCCGAACATGCTAAGGCCGGACTGGACAATAGATTCCCCGAAATTGAAACCTGGCCCAATCAGTTTCCCGGTTACGAAATCCTCATTGATGATCCCGAGTTCACATCCGTGTGTCCGAAGACCGGACTGCCGGATTTTGGAGTGATAACCCTTCGTTACGTGCCGGACAAACGCTGCCTGGAGTTGAAGTCTTATAAAGAATATCTTCAGTCATATCGCAACCTGGGGATTTTTCAGGAGAACGTTGTGAACCAGGTGCTCGAAGATGTAGTCCGCTGGGCGAAACCGGTGTGGGCAGAAGTCAAAGGCGACTTCCGTCCGCGCGGAGGAATTTCGACGGTGGTCGTCGCTCGCTGGCCGAAGGGCAAGAATCTCAAGTAGATTCCTCAGTACGGGTAAGACGATCCCATTCAAGGCCGTGTTATATTCCATCGCTAAGTGACCTCGAGGAAGCCTCATCCGACCACCGCGCTGCTCCTGCTCACCGCGCTCAATCTGCTCAACTATGCGGACCGAAATGTTCTGTTCGCGGTCCAGCCCCTGGTGCAAAATGAATTCCACATCAGCAAAGCACAAATCGGATATCTGACCAGCGCATTCCTCATCTGCTACATGCTGGCCGCGCCGTTCGTCGGCCCGTTGGCCGATCGCTATTCGCGAAAGATTATCATCTCGTTAGGCGCGATCTTCTGGAGCGGCCTCACTCTGCTCACTGCGGTGACGCACACCTACACCGAATTGCTGGTGCGGCATACGCTGGTCGGAATCGGCGAAGCCACATTCGTGACTATCGCGCCGACGTTTGTGGCCGATCTGTTTGCAGAGAACAAGCGCGGCCGCATTCTGGGCGTTTTTTATCTCGCAATTCCTGTCGGATCGGCAGCGGGATACCTACTGGGCGGACATCTGGCGCCGCTGTATGGCTGGCGTTTTCCCTTTTACATCGCTGCTGCGCCGGGATTTCTGGTTGCCATTTCTGTTCTGTTTCTGAAAGAACCTGAGCGGGGGCAATTCGACTCAATCAAGGAAACTCCCGAGCGCGCCTCGTTCGTCGGTCTGATTCGTAATCCCGCGTTTCTGACTGCCACCCTTGGCATGGCCATGATGACCTTTTCGCTCGGCGGCATTCAGGTGTGGATGCCCCAGTTCCTGTTCAGCGAACGACACTATTCCCTCGAAGCCGCCAACTTCGACTTTGGAATAATCGTGGTGGTGGATGGCATTCTGGCTTCACTGCTTGGTGGATGGCTTGGCGATTATTTGTTGCGGCGCAACAAGAGTTCGTATTACCTGGTTTCAGCGGTGAGCATGGCGCTGGGCGTCCCGTTCATGATTGTTGCCTTGTTTGTGCCGGGCCGCCTCATGATTCCGGCTATCGCGGTGGCCGCATTTTTTCTCCTGTTCAATACCTCCCCGCTCAATGCCGCGGTCATCAACTCAGTCGGAGCTCACATTCGCGCTACCGCGATCGCAGTTAATATTTTCATCATCCACATTCTTGGTGACGTGCCCTCGCCCACCATGATGGGCTGGGTCGCCGACAAGCACTCGCTGCAAACTGCGTTTATCCTGCCAGTGATCGCAATGATTTTTTCGGCAGTAATTCTTTTTTACGGTATGCGTTTCGCGCCCGCCGTCGAATTGGAACCCCAGCCCGCGCAGGCGCATGCCGGATGATTTATTTCCACTGGATTGCTGGCACGCTTCTTGCATTGATTTGGCTATCGCGAGTCGTGGATGCGGTCCGCGGCGTACCTACAATCGCCGACATCGCCCGCCCCGAGTGGGACCGCACACCTGAAGCAACCGGTAATCGGCTTGCTGTTGTCGTCCCGGCTTGCAACGAAGAAGATTCGATCGAGCAAGCCTTGCGGCGCTTAATCGCCCTCGACTATCCGAATTATCAGGTGATCGCGGTCAACGATCGTTCAAGCGACCGTACCGGCGCAATCATGGACGCGGTGGCCGCGCCTTCGAACGGTCGATTGAAGGTTGTCCACATCACCGAACTTCCCGCCGGATGGCTGGGCAAAACGCATGCCATGTGGTCTGCGGCGCGGCAGTCAAATTCCGACTGGATCCTGTTTACTGACGCCGATGTAATGTTCCGTCCCGATTGCCTGCGGCGGACGATCGCTTACGCCGAGGCCGAGCCAGCGGACCATGTCGTGCTTCTACCCAAGATCATCATGAAAAGCGCCGGCGAAAAAATGATGGTCGGATTTTTTCAGCTGTTGTTTGTTTTCGGGCACCGGCCCTGGAAAGTGGCGGACCCGAAAGCAAAAGACCACATCGGGGTGGGCGCCTTCAACCTGGTGCGGCGCAGCGTATATGAACAGATCGGCACCTATGCGACGCTGAAGTTTGAAGTTGTGGACGACATGAAACTAGGCAAGGTGGTCAAGAATGCCGGTTTTCGCCAACGCGTGGTGTTCGGAGACGATCTGATTGAGATCAGGTGGGCCAAGGGCGCGCGCGGCGTAGTAAACAATCTGACCAAGAACTTCTTCGCGGTAATGTCCTTTCAGCCGTGGCGGGCCGTGGGCGGTTCCGTCGCTATGGCGATTCTAAAT
>DATJHT010000051.1:0-4121 GCA_035493765.1 Terriglobales bacterium | reverse complement strand
TAAAGGCGCATGGGCCCGCAAGCATGATGGAGGCCCGAAATTCCTGGATTCACTCTGGCTCAAAACCGCGAACAAGATCGTCTTTCCCACCATCCGCAACAAAATGCTCGGCGCAAATTTGAAAGCGCTGATTTGCGGATCAGCCTCCTTGAACGTGGAAACCCAACTCTTCTTCTTAATGCTGGGTGTTCCCGTGCTGCAGGTTTACGGACTCACAGAGACAACTGCAATCTGCACCATGGACGATCCCCATCATGTAATACCGGGCAGAGTCGGTCCAGCAATTAGCGGCATTGAAATGAAGTTGGGGGACAACGACGAAATCATCGTTCGCGGACCTAACATCTTTCCCGGCTACTGGAATCGCCCCGAAGAGAGCGCAAAAGTTTTGCGCAATGGCTGGTTCCACACCGGGGACCAGGGCGACAAGGACACTGCGGGGAACTGGCGCATCATCGGGCGCATCAAGAATCTCATTATTCTCGCATCCGGGCACAACATCGCGCTCGAACCCATCGAGGACGAACTCCTTGAGGAGATTCCCGGTGCACAGCAGGTCGTGCTGGTAGGAAATGGCAAAGGATACCTGTCGGCAATCGTAACCGGCGATCTCAATCACAGTGTGGTTCAGGAGGCGATCGATCGAGTTAACCCCCAGTTGCCCCACTATAAGCAGGTACGCGCGTTTCACGTTCGCAAGGAGCCTTTCACCATCGACAATCGGCTCTTGACCGCAAACGGTAAGTTGCGGCGCGATCTGATTGCGGCGGAGCTGAAGAACGAAATAGACGAGCTCTACGCCGCCAGGCAGGCGTCATGACCCAATTCGACGGCGAAGCCCTCTCCTGGGAGTTGAAGGACGGAATTGTCGAACTGGTTCTGCATCGTGAGCCTGCCAATGAAATTGGAACGCTCATGCTGAACGAGCTCGAGAGATTCACTCAGTCGCTTGAGGAACTGGAACCTGAGGCGCACGCCCTGATCATTTACAGCAGCATAAAAGCAGGCTTTTCCGCGGGAGCCGATCTTCGTGAATTGTACTTTGGAGCGCAGGAGCTGACCAAGGCGGAAGCTATCAAAGGCGTCCGCGATTTCCTGGAAAGAATTCACCGGGTGATGAATAAGATCGACGCCTCGCCCTTGACCACCATCGCTGCTGTGCATGGAGTAACGTTCGGGGGCGGCTTCGAGTTGGCCTTGGTCTGCGACCTGATCATCGCCGACAAAATGGCGCGCTTCTGTTTTCCGGAACTAAGATTGGGGTTGATCCCTGGCTTCGGTGGCATCCCGCGCCTGAAGCGCGATTTGGGCAACGCGGTGGTGCGAGATCTGCTGTTGACCGGACGCAGCTTCAACGTGACCAAGGCGCAGGCGATCGGACTCGTCAGCCAGTTAGCCGCTGAAGGAGAGGTCTTGCGTGTGGCGCGCGCGACTGCCGCACAGATGGGAAAGTTCGACCGTCAAACATCCATCGCGGCCAAGAAGTTTATCAAGCCCATTCCTTACGAGGAATTGCGGCAGGAAATCGATATCTTTTGCCGCCTCTTTCAAGAGCCGGCCGTGGAGCAAGGGTTACAAAAATTTGTGGAGAGCACCGATGCCCAGCCTTACCTGCCATAGGCTGAGCAACGCTCATTACGACACTATGCGAACGCAAGAACAAACGCTTGATGAAATCCTGAACCTGGCGGCGACGCACTTCAAGGTTCCTCGCGAGAAGCTCACGCCGCATGACGACTTTTTTAAGACCTTGGGAATCGATAGCCTGCAAGCCCTCGATCTGCTCACGCGACTGGAACATCACTTCAATGTGGAGCTTCCAGATTACGAACTGCAAGGCGTTTCGGATTTCAGCACGCTGGCCAGCCGTATACAATCCCGGTTATAGATTTCTGAGAGCGCGCCAAGCCGAATTGATGAAAGTAGTTGTCGGTAGCGTAGCAAACAACGAACCTGCATGCTCGATCTAAGACAATATACGTGTCTGGGGGCGGCCCTGCGCGATGCAATCGAGCGCTGGCCCAATGAGACCTGCCTCATCGAGGCAGATCGCGATCGTGAAAAACAGCGGCTCACTTTTTCTGATTTCAAGGATCTCGCGATTCCGCGCGTACGGGCCTTGCAGGATGTTGACCTGAAGCCGGGTGATCGCGCCGCAATCATCATGACCAACCAGTCGAAATGGCTGGTATCGGCCTATGCCATCTTTTACGCGGGTGGCGTGCTGGTTCCCCTTGATTACAAGCTCACCGCCGCCGAGCATATTCAACTTCTCTTGCATTCCAAAGCGAAGTACCTGGTCGTCGAATATTACCTCTGGCGCGCCATTATGCAGCACCCGCAGTTCGGCAATCTGAAGTTTAGAACGGTGCTGGTAACCGAAGCTCCGGCAGGATCAGAACTGGCGGGCGCATTCCGATGGGAAGAATTCCGGCGCAAGGGTGATCCCGAATTCGTCAATCGTCAGAAGCAGGATGCGGCCTGCATTGTGTATTCCTCCGGCACCGGTGGGCGGCCAAAAGGCTGCGTGCTCACGCACGAAAACTACCTGGAGCAATGCATCGCCTTAACCGCCTGGTACCCGTTCTGGCCCGGCGTGCGCTACCTGAGTATTCTGCCCACCAACCACGCCATCGACTTCATGGTGGGATTTATCGGCCCGTTTATTTGCGGCGCGTGTGTAGTTCACCTGCGTACGCTTCGCCCGGAATATGTGCGCGATGCGTTTTCCCGATACAAGATCACGTATGTGAGCCTGGTTCCCATGGTGCTCAAGAATTTGGAGCGCGGTCTCAAGGCGAAATTTGACGAGTTGTCGAAGGCAAAGCGCTTTCTGCTCGAGCGCGCAATTGCAATCAACAAACTTCTCACACGGAAGCGACCCAGGGTCGCGCTGAGCCGAAAGCTGCTTCCCCAGGTGCACGCGGCTTTTGGTGGCGAACTGCAAGCGCTCATAACCGGAGGCGCTTTCATGGAGCCTTCCACCATGCAATTCTTTTACGATCTGGGGATTCCGGTCGTAAACGGCTACGGCCTCACCGAAGGCGGTACCGCCCTCACGTTGAATGATCTCAAACCATTTCGCGCTGACACGGTAGGCAAGCCCCTGCCCGGAGTTGAACTTCGCATTCTGAATCCTGACGCCGAAGGAATCGGCGAAGTCGCGGCACGCAGCAAGACCGTGATGTCCCATTACCTCGATGATCCCGAGCTCACTGCGCAAACCATCGTCGATGGCTGGTTGCTGACCGGAGACCTCGGTCGTTTTGATGGGGATCACCACTTGCAACTCTTCGGTCGTAAGAAAAATATGATCGTGACCGAAGGCGGCAAGAACATCTATCCCGAAGATGTCGAGAACGCATTCGACGGTCTGGCAGTGAAGGAATATTGCATCTTCGCCGCTAATTACGTTTGGCCTTCCAAGAGCCTGGGACGCGAGATGCTGGTCCTTGTACTGCGCCTGGAAAACAATCAGGAATTCAATCAGGAACTTCGCAATGACCTGAACGCCCGTAATCGCTCCCTTCCAGACTTCAAGCGCGTCGGCGGTTACGTGATCTGGGACAAGGATTTCCCGCGAACCGCGTCCATGAAGATCAAGCGCACCGAACTTGCGGAAGAGGTGCGTAATCGCCTGCAACGTTCGGCCGTGGTGGGATTGTGAATGACAAGTTTCTCGCAGTGGTAAATCCTGCTGCGGGAGGGGGACGCTGCCGAAAGCTGGTCTCGCCGACCCTCGACAGGCTGCGAGCCGCCGGAATTAAGATCGACGTGGCTGAAACGGCCGCGCCCGGGCAGGGAATCACGATTGCCCGCGAAGCCCACGCCCGAGGTTATCGGAACTTCATTGCTGTTGGTGGAGATGGCACCTCGTACGAAATCGTAAATGGAATTTTTTCCGGTGCAGATGGTTCTCCTCCTGTAGAACGTTGCACCCTTGGTTTTCTTCCCTTGGGGACGGGAAACTCCTTCTTGCGGGATTTCAGCGACCAGGGCGTGGACGCGGCGGTAGCCGCTCTGCTCGCTGGGCGCACCCAAACCTGCGATGTTTTGCGGCTGAAACACACACAGGGTGTTATCTATTACATAAATCTGTTGAGTGTTGGTTTCACTGCCGA
>DATJHT010000050.1:0-19325 GCA_035493765.1 Terriglobales bacterium | reverse complement strand
ATTCCCGGCATCATCAACCGCGACTTCGCCGACGTGAAGGCAATCATGGCGCGTATGGGATACGCCGTTATGGGCACCGCCAGCGCCAATGGATCGCGCCGCGCCACCGAAGCTGCGCAAAAGGCCATCGCCTCCCCGCTGCTCGAAGCCGGAGCCATCGACGGCGCTCGCGGAATCCTGATTAACATCACTGGATCGGCATCACTGAAACTGGCCGAAGTTCAGGAAGCCTGCAGCATTATTCAGAATGCTGCCGACGATGACGCCAACATCATCTTCGGCGCGGTGCTCGATGAAAAGATGAAAGACGCGGTCAAGATCACGGTCATCGCGACCGGGTTCAGAGAGGAAGACCGGCCGCGCCGCCGCACCGAATCTACTGGTTTCACCATCAACTCCGGATCCGACGACTTCGAGTCCGACTCGCCTCGCAACATGGTGATGGAATCGGATCCCGGACCATCCGCTGTGTCAGCTTCGGGGAGTGGATTAGGATCATCTGCAGTTGCGTCTGTGCCGTCCGCATCAAGTGAGGTGGACACCATGCGCAACGCGATGATCGCCAACTTCGAGCAGGCTGATTTGGATGTTCCCGCGTTTCTGCGCAAACGCGGCGACGTAATCTAAGGCTGCACACCATTGCCTGGTTGCCCCCACCCTTGCCGCTGCTTTTGCGACAGGGTGGGTTTTTAATTTGGGACGGGAAAGCCACACGATTGTTTTCGACAACAGGGTTAATTCTTCAGCCACAGCACAGGGAAACCGTGCCCCAGCTTTTTAAAATCAGAATCGCTGGTCACTAACGTCGCCTTGTGCTCAATCGCCAGCGCAGCAGCGAAGCTGTCGGCGTAGTACATTCTGTAGTTTAATTTGAGGTCAGCTGCCTGAATTGCACGGAGAGGGGTCGCGTCCATCAAGAAGATGGGAAGTGCGCGCACCGCGCTCATAATTGCTCGGGCACGGTCGAGACCCCGGACGCGAAGGACGCTGCCGTAAGCTTCCCCATAATTTACTGCGGACATCAGGATTTCTGCGCGGCGGTGGTTTGCTTCTTTTATCAATTCACTGACCTTCGCTGCTGCCGGCGTATTTTCCAGAAAGGCGAAAAGCGCGGCAGCATCAAAGACGTAGGTCTTCACTTGTCCCGCTTTCCCTCGCGGCGGTGCTCCTTTTCCCAATAAGTGAGCACGCTGGGGCCGTCTGCCAAACAACCCTTCAATCGGTCGATGTATTCGTCAGTAATTGGCTGCAGCACTATGCGCCCAAATTCGTCTTCGAGCACTTTGACTTTGGTTCCTGCCTGAATGCCATGCTTGCGACGAAGCTCTGCCGGTATCACAAGTTGGCCCTTCGATGTAAACGTAGTAGTCATGTCACGCATGCCTTACATACTACCATAAGTAAGTCTAATATCGTTTGATGTAAGAGAGAGAGTTGCCTGAAACTGTTATCGCGCTCTTAACCTGGAGTGCATTCAGATAGCCCCTTGATTGTCCATATTGCGAGCTACAATGCTTCTGTCCGACTGCCAGCCCAATTAAAACCAATGATCAGGAGGCGATATGCGAAAAATGGTTTTCCGACTCACTGTCTCGATGTTGCTGCTTTCAATCCTCGGCACGGCCCAGGAAAAAGTCGCAACCATGAAATCCGAAATGAAAAAGGGCGAAGTGTCAGACGCGACCTACACCGCTCAGGCACTCTCTGCCGCTCCCAAATCCATTGCCAAAGATGCCGGGGTGATGCGTATGGGTAAAGACGGCAATATGCGAACCCTGCGGGAAAGCAAAAACGGCTTCACCTGCATGGTGATCAGCACAGACAGAATGTGCAATGACGCGAACAGCATGGCCTTCTTCGGGGCCATGATGAAGGGCGAAGCTCCCACTGACAAGCTGGGCATCTCCTATATGCTCGCGGGAGATCAGGGAGCCAGCAACACCGATCCCAAAGCTGAAAAGAAAACCGCTGACAATCACTGGGTGGTGACCGGTCCACACCTCATGATTACGGGAGCCGGCGCAAAAACTCTGGGGCTGACTGAAGACAAAGATCCTGACCCCAGCAAGCCGTACATGATGTGGGCGGGGACACCCTACGAGCATGCAATGGTTCCGGTGGGCGGCGCGACCAAGCCGATGACCAAGACAGCGACGATGAAATAACCGACTGCTGATCGAATCTAGAAAACCGAAGACGCCAGTTCCATTTCGGGACTAAGCGCCTTCGGTTTTCTCTTATCTTCCGCCCCCGGAATTCGTCCAGATTTTGGCGCCGTATTTTGTCGAAAATGGGGATGGGTGCGCGGACCGGCGCAGCCGGTTTAAGGACCTGGGGTGAAAGTGTTTTCCTGCTCTATTATCTTCCGAGTAATCTCTGCTCTGATTACGAAAGTGCCCGCCCTTCGGGCCAAATCCCGCCTAAGACCAAATTCATCATCTACTTACAAGGAATCTCATGCATTACCTAGATTAGAACTATTTCATGGCGCGCCAGGCGGTAAATCCCGTACCATCAGGAAATTGCACGAACCCTCTTGCAGTTAGAAACACTGGCAAGGTTCTTGCAATCTAAGTAGATGTGAACTCCAGATTCAGGGATAACGAAGTGACCGTTTCCGTACGCCGCGCCATTCGCCTGGTTGTTTTCTCAGCTTCTATCTTCTTGCTGATTCAAGCCGGATCTGCTGCCACTATCAGCCCACGGCCACTAACTGCCACTCATAAGAAATCACGGACAGTTACTGAAAATAAGCACGCGCGCCATCACATGACTCATCTGGCACGCAGTCGCCGCGTGCGCCGCCGCACGGTGGCTTCCCGCAAACGCCATCATTACTACGAACGCTTTTCCGCCAGTTCCTACGCAAAGGATATTACCGACGGCGACGTGACTACGGGCGAAGACCCGGTCGTGCGACAGGCTGCGATTGATGCTCTCGGTAACATGAACGGCACCGTGCTCGCGATCGAGCCTACCAGTGGCCGCATCCTGGCCATGGTCAACCAGAAGATGGCGCTTTCCAGCGGCGCGCAGCCCTGTTCGACGATCAAGCTGTCGGTCGCACTGGCGGCGCTGAGCGAAAAAATCATCACCAAGGAAACTGAAGTTCGTTTGGGCGGCCGCAGCCACATGAATCTGACGCTGGCGCTGGCGCACTCGAATAACGCCTACTTCGAGGCGCTCGGGCGCCAGCTCGGATTCGAAAAAGTGGCGCAATATGCCCACCTTTACGGACTGGGAGAGCTTGCCGGATATCACATTCATGGCGAGCAGCCCGGAATCTATCCGGAAGAGGAGATTTCCTCAAAGCTCGGCGGCGTAGGCAAGATGTGCTCCTTCGGCGAAGGTATCTCCATGACTCCGCTGCAGCTCGGCTCACTGGTCACGGCGATCTCCAACGGCGGCACCATGTATTACCTGCAGCATCCGACGACTCCTGCCGAAGTCGCCAATTTTCAACCGATCATCAAGCGTCATCTCAATATCGCGGGGATGGTTCCGGAAATGTCCGACGGTATGGCTGGCGCAGTCGAGTACGGTACAGCGCGGCGGCTGCTGGTCAACTTCAAAGAAGAAGAAGTTCTGGGCAAGACCGGGACTTGTTCGCGCGCGGGTACGCGCTTCGGGTGGTTTGCCAGCTACGCCAACACCAACTATGGCCGTGTTGTCGTAGTAGTTTTCCTCGAGGGCGGTCGCCCGACTTTCGGACCCAAAGCAGCTGAGATTGCCGGCCGCATGTATCGCGGGCTTTACGATCACGACTTTTTCGCTGAGAAGCCGGCGCTCAACACGGTAAAAGCCGCAGACTGATTCCCTTTGATCGTTGCTCAAATATGCTTCGGGGAAGAGCGCGTTTTGGCGCCGCGATGGCGTTCAGTTTTTCACCAGGGCTCTAGTCCTCGACGGAATCTCGCCTCAATCTCCCACTCCGGTCGCCGAAAGGCTCGGCGCCGGACTTCCGTCCGTCCCTGACGCTCCTGCCACTTTGCGCATGCGAATCTCCGCTCCGTTCCGATCGAACGAAACTTCGTCCATTAACTGATTGATCAGATATATGCCTCGTCCATGATGGGAATGGAGGTTCTCAGCTGCGAGCGGGTCAGGGACGGCGCTGGGGCTGAATCCCTCCCCTGGATCGCGGACCACAATCATCACGTCCGAAGACTCGGTGCAAGCCACGCAGCACTCGACTTTCTTGGTCGGATCATTGTTGCAGCCGTGGACGATGGCATTGGCCAGCGCCTCGCGCAGCGCCAATTCGATCTGATACTCATTGCCATCCGAACATTTCATCTCGCGGGCGATCTGCATCACGCCGTCCACGACTCCGGAAATCGCATTGGGATCGGCCGGAATGGTCACGTCCAGTTTGCACACCGAGCATGCCGGCAGAAGTCCACTCAACCGGCTGACGTGGCCGAGCGCGGTTTGCAATTCCGAAATAGTGCGGTCCCGCTCGGCTTCCGCACGGTCGCGCTCATCAAGAGCGGTTCGCAACTCCAGCAAATTCTTCCGCAATTCAAACTGCGCCTGAACCTGACGGCTCAAAGCCAAAAGCGCGTTCTGCTGATTGGGAGTCAATTGTCGCGGTACCACGTCCACTACACACAAGGTGCCCAATGCGTATCCATCTGAACTCCTGAAGGGAGCGCCCGCATAGAAACGAATCTTGGGATCGGAAACAACAAAAGGATTGGAGCTGAAGCGGGTGTCCTTGGTCGCATCAGGAACAATAAAAAGATCCGAGTGCTGAATCGCGATATTGCAAAAGGCGACTTCTCTCGGAGTTTCCTTCACGTCCACGCCAACCCGCGACTTAAACCACTGGCGGTCCGAATCAATCAGCGAAATTAGCGCCACCGGCGTTTCACAGATGTGAGAAGCGAGAATGGTCAGGTCGTCGAACGCTTTTTCCGGGTCAGTGTCGAGAATCTTATAGCTGTGCAGCGCCCGCACCCGCGCTTGCTCATTGGTGTCCATACGACTCCTTGGCCGGTTTAGCGTTCCTGCCACTCCGGTCCGCACGACGGAATCCAGCCGATCTCCAAAAAACTTGCCGGAGTTTTCGGCTTTCTTTTCGGTCTTTTCCGAACGCCGTAAGTTTACCCTTTGGCTGTCGAAATGTGAATTCCTGAAACCGTGCATTCGTCCCTGCCGGGCAGTCGAATCCGGCCTCGTGATACTCTGAGTTTTCCACCCAGAGGTCACAATCCATAATGTTTTCGCGTCTTTCCACACTTCTTATAACCACCTCGTCAATTCTCGTCTCGTTCTCGGTTCTTCTCGCGGAAGGCACGCGCACTTGGGAGCAGTCGAAGTATGACGACTTCGCGAAGGGTACACCCCATGGCGTGGCAATTTCGAGCAATGGATTCCTCGAACTAGCTCCGGCATTCAAGCTGATTGCAACCACGCCTTCCAGCGCAGTGTGGGCCACAGCGGTTGCCCCAGATGGAGAGATATACGTCGCAACCGGCGCTCCGGCACGGGTTTATCGGATCGTCGCAGGTGGCCAACCGGTCGCGGTTTTTCAGCCGCAGGAATTGCAGGTGCAGGCGCTGGTGGCCGACGGCAATGGTGTGCTGTATGCCGCCACCAATCCTGACGGCAAGGTTTACAAGATAGAGAAAAATCGGGAACCGGTGGCGGCGACTGCACTTCCCGAAACGCGCACCTCTCGTCACTCCGCTTCAGGAAAAGATCCGGCTATCTCGCAACCCGGCGAGTGGAAATCCTCAGTCTTTTTCGATCCCAAAACAAAATACATTTGGGCTCTTGCACTCGACAAAGCCGGTGACCTTTACGTCGCCACCGGCGATCACGGAGAGATCTTTCGGGTTACCCCCACCGGCGAGCACTCGCTTTTTTTCAAGAGCGACGAGCCGCACATAAGGGCTATTGCATTCGATCCGCAAGGAAATCTTATTGCCGGGTCTGACGGCAGCGGCCTGATTTACCGAATTTCCCCCATGGGCGAGGGCTTTGTCTTGTACAGCGCCCCAAAGCGTGAAATCACCAGTCTGGCGCTTGATGACACGGGAAATATCTACGTAGCAGCCGCGGGAGAAAAACATGCCGGCGGAAATGCGAGCAATGTCACCATCGTCGTTCCCAAAGACAATCAAAATCCTCCGCCAACCGGACCCGTGGCTGCAACCGGCCCCCCGCCCGATTCGGCTGTGTCGATCAATAGCTCGAGCACGAGCGTGCCAGGCGGCTCTGAGATTTACAAGATCGCGCTTGACGGCTCCCCGTCGCGCATCTGGAATTCACGCGACGACCTTGCCTATGCTCTGGCCTTCGACGGCAAAGGACACCTGCTCACGGGCACAGGCAATCAGGGAGAGATTTATGAAATTCGCGGTCGCGACGATTACGCCGAGTTGATCAAGGCAGGCGCCAATCAGGTAACCGCCTTTGCTAAAGCGCCCAGCGGTGGACTTTATGTTTCGACCAGCAACCTGGGGAAAATATTCATGCTGAGCGACGCACCCGACGCCGAAGGCAGTTATGAAAGCGACGTGTTCGACGCCCACGTGTTCTCCAAGTGGGGACGCGCCGAGTTTCGCGGACGCGGTAATGTCGAATTGTTTGCCCGCAGCGGCAATGTGGACAATCCCGATAGAAACTGGAGCGTCTGGAAAAAAGTTGACCTCGAAAAAAATTCTGAGCTTGCTGTCCCACCCGCACGTTTCGCGCAATGGAAGGCGATTCTGCATCCCGGCGCTACTTCTCCGCGGGTCGATAGCGTGACTCTGAACTACTTGCCCAAAAACGTTGCGCCGGAATTCGACGATATCTCGGTGAATGTGGGTACGCGTTATCAATCTCCGCCACGGCCGCCGAATCTTGAAGCGGGGCAGCGTTTTGATCCCCAGCCCAATGCAATTCGCGACCGCCAATCTATCGGAGTGAAGTGGAATGTTCACGACGAAAATGACGATCAGTTGGTTTATTCCGTCTATTACCGCGGCGATGGGCAGAGCCGCTGGTTGCTGTTGAAGGAGAACCTGGCAGAGAAGTTCTATTCCTTCGACGCATCTCTGCTACCCGACGGCGGATATACGATTAAGATCACAGCCTCGGATGCCCCGTCGCATTCGCCACAGGATGCGCTCTCGTCCGAAAAAGAAAGCGACCGTTTTGAGGTAGACACGACACCTCCGCAAATCGAAGCCTTGAAAACATCGGTGCAGAGTAATTCGGTACGGGTGCAGTTTCGCGTCGCGGACAGCTTTTCGCCCATCAGGCGCGCGGAATACTCGATCGACGCCGGCGAGTGGCACTTCGTCGAACCTGTCGGGCAGCTTTCGGATGCCAAATCAGAGAGCTACGACTTCGTAGTAGCGCTAAGGGGCGAGAGTGCGCCGGCGCAGGAACACGTAGTGGTTGTGCGCGCTTATGACCGTTTCGAAAACATGAATGCGGCGAAGACGGTGATCGGCAAATAGAATCCCCGGGGCAAGACGCCGCCTCGGCACGATTGCCGCTTTCTCCTATCCCTGTTTAAATGGATGGATGTTCCCGGGAAGTCAAGTCCGCGTGGGTACGGCTGGCTGGTCCTACAAAGACTGGGAAGGCATCTTTTATCCGCCCGGCATGTCGCGGCGTAAGCAGCATCCGCTAGAAATTCTTGCCCGCTGCTTCGACGTAGTCGAGATCAACACCTCGTTCTACGGACACATCAAGCCCGAACTGGCCAAACTTTGGGCGCGCATCGTTTCCGATGCCAACCCCAGTTTTCTGTTCACAGCCAAGCTGCACCGCTCATTCACTCATTCACCGCTCGCCGCCATGGAGCCGACCTCCGCGGTTTCCATTCGTCCAAACGACGAAGATGAGCAACTGGCGCGCGCAGGACTCGAAGCCATGGCAGCTACTGGGAGGTTCGGCGCGCTGCTGATCCAATTTCCAGTTTCATTCAAAAACACAGCGCTGAACCGCGAATACCTGGAGACCCTGCTGCGCCAGTTTATCGAATATCCGCGGGTGGTTGAAGTCCGGCATTCGACCTGGAGCAATCCGGAGACGATCGCATATTTCGCCGAGCGCAACGTAAGCTTCTGCAATATCGATCAGCCGCAAATCGGCCGTGCGCTAGAACCCACTGCTCACGTGACTTCTTCAATCGGGTACATTCGGCTGCACGGCAGAAATTACGATCAGTGGTTTGAGGCCGAGACCAGCGCCGACCGCTACAACTACCTGTACCAGTCGAATGAGCTGGTCGGATGGAAGGAGCGAATCGACAAAATCGCCGAAAAGGCCAAAACCACGTTCGTGATCGCGAACAACCATTTCGAAGCCAAGGCCGGAGTCAATGCTCTTCAGCTCAAAAACATGCTCACGGGGCGGCGCGTGCTGGCGCCGGAATCATTGCTTGAGCACTATCCCGACTTGAAAAAGATTGCCGATCCTCTCAGCGAAGGACATCCCACGGCGACCTTGCCGCTGCTACGTGCCGATAGGCCTGCTTAGGCTCACGAAGAGCGATTCAGTCACAAATGTTCCTTAGCATGCCTAATTCGCGTAGATGCGCACGTAGTCCACCAGCATCTCTGACGGAAACGGCGTGGAATCGTCTGGCGGTCCAGGCCAACTCCCGCCGATAGCCAAGTTCAAGAGTATGAAGTTGCTTTGCCCGGCATCAAACGGCCAAGTAGCTCTGCTCAAGCCATCCAGGCTGCTGGTAGTAAAGCTTGCGTACGGGGCCGCAGGATTGTCGATGTAATATTTCACGCTGCCCGGCGACCAAATCATTCCGTAGGTATGCCAGTGCGCGGCGCTTTCGCCGATAGGAAAATTGTAGATGGTGCCCAGTCCCGTTCCGCCGGTGAAACCCGTCCCGTGAATGGACCCCTCGTTCCAGTCGGGATTCGCAGCAGCATTGACGCGCTCCAGCACGTCCTGCTCACCACATGCAGGCCACCCCACCGTAGCAATGTTATTGCCCATCAGCCAAGCCGCTGGCCAGAATCCCCGGGCCTCGGGAACCAGAGCGCGTACCTCGAATCGGCCATACTGGAAACTGAATAGACCCTGGGTCTTCAAACGCGCCGACGTATATACAGCAGCAGATGGCTGTTGTGCCACGATGTGCAGATAACCATCTTTTCCTACGTACTCGCTAGGACGTGCAGTGGTGCAGGGCGGGCTTGACGAGTTCCATGCACAGTAGGTTTCCAGTTCATCATTCCCGAAGCCGCTGTTGCCGGCATCATAGGTCCAGATCGTCGGATCAGGCTGCGCGATGCCAGCCGAATTGGAAAACTCATCGCTCCACACCAACGTACCAGCAGGAATATTTGGCGAGAACCTTTGACTGGTAACAGCGCTCGACGCGCCTGCGGCAATGGAAATCGCTTTGACGGTCAAGTTCGATGCCACCAGAAATGGAGCTTGATAGCGCTGCGAAAACGCAGATGGTGTGTTCCCGTTAACGGTGTAGAAGATCACTGCCCCCGCCGTAGTCGAATCCAAACTTACGATTACCGCGCCATTTTGCGCGGCCTTGATCGAAATATTCGGCGCCGAAGTTGCACTTGCCGCTCCGTTTCCTCCCCGATTATTTCCGCCGGTTCCGCCACAGCCGCGCAGTAATGCGCTGGAGATCAGGATAGACGCCCATAGATGTGCCCGCATGGATTACCTTTTCAGAACGCACAATAGATTACGCCCCGAGTTCACTTACTTCCCGACAAATCATATCGGCAACTGTTCCCCATGAGAAGTCGCTCGAGTAAATGTGGATAAGTTCATAAACCACAAGAATGCCAAATCCCGCTTTGACCGGGCATTATGACAAGAAAAAAGGCGCCGGAGAATCTCCGGCGCCTCTGAATTAAGTCTCTGCTTAGTGCCCGTCGAGACAACCGCGCTGTCCCTTGCTGTTCGGGTATCCGGTTCCCGCGGTGAAGGCCGCATTCGACCATTCGCCTTGAATCTTCCACTTGCTTCCGCCGGGAAAATCGACAGAAGGAACGTTGAAGGTCCAGGCGCACTTGTCGCCATTTTCCTGGCCGGAACTGTCGTACCAGGCGCCGGGGCTTGCGGGATCCGTGCGCGCCTCGGAAAGTTCGTGCCCACTTACGTTGGCCAGCGCCGCCAGCCCTTGCGAATGACCGGTGGTGGTGTCCACCGGATCGCAACCTGGGTCGCCATCGAGATTAAAGAAGAAAGCAAACTGCACCAGATGCGTACCGCACATTCCGACGCTATGGTAGGCGCAGTAACCGGCGTTGCCGCGTTTCACATCGACATAGACCGGATAGTACCCGTTACCATTCGCATCGGGTGTGATGTTGCCCGCGGTGATCTCTTTACAAACTTCATTCAAAATCACCGACGTGTTGTTGCCGCCGGATGCGGTGGAAGTATCGACGATATGGCCTTGATGCGTCGTGCTGGATCCCACCTGACCATTGCTTCCGGTGTACTCATCGGACGTCATGGCATAATGCGAGCCGCCGAACCCGCCGTACCAGGTGTCAAGACCAGAAATCTTATCGCCCACAAATGTCGAGTTGCTCCAGCTCTGTCCCCAATAGATCGCCTTGGTTACAGCGGTCTGCATGATCTTGCCACCATGGTAGGTCATGTTCACGCTTTTGCGCGGACCAGCCTGATGCGCGGCCGCCTCATCCACTCTGGCGTTGGGATTCGCTCCCCGCGCCCAGTGAATTCCAAGCATGGGCGGGTCGGCGACGCCATGCAAAGTGGAGAGATCTTGGGTTGCGCCTCCGTTGTTTTGCGCAAAGGCAACGGTTGAACTAATTACGACAAGCGCGAGAAACCATTTCATGGAGAGTCCTCCGGATTTTTGAGTGTGGAGTCGGAGCAGACGACGGGGCATCGTGAGCGGGTGCAGAGTCGGACTATATGTCGCGATGAAATCGGTGTCAAGGGAAAACCCGCTCTGGGTGCGGATTTTCGCAACACTTGACCGACCGGACGGTATGCCAGATTACACTTTCGTTTATTATTGGCGAATTCTCGGATTAGCCACCGAATAGAGCAAGTCAGTCAGGAAATTTACCAGCACATAGGTGAGTCCGATGGCAAGAATGCATCCCTGCACCAGGAAATAATCGCGATTGCCGATGGCATCAATCGTGAGCCGTCCGATGCCGGGCCACGAGAATATTTTCTCGGTCACGATGGCGCCGGCCAGAAGTGCTCCGAACTGTAATCCCAAGACCGTCAGCACCGGCAGCATCGCGTTCCGCAGCGCATGCCGGTAAACCACGGTGCGCTCCGGCAATCCTTTGGCACGCGCGGTGCGAATATAGTCTTGTCCCAGCTCTTCGAGCATTGATGTCCGCACCATGCGCGTGAGGATCGCGGCCAATGCGCTTCCCATGGTGACCGCCGGCAACACCAGATGCGCGAGCGTTCCTGACCCCGACACCGGCAGCCAGCCGAGCTCAATGGCAAAAAACAAAATCAGAATCGGCCCCAGTGCGAAGTTCGGAAACGAGAGCCCGAACAGGCTGACTACGCTGAGCAACTTGTCGTCCCAGCGGCCGCGATGTTGCGCCGACCTCACCCCTGCGGGAATCGAAATCAAAATTCCGACCAGCAATGCTGCAACCGTCAACTGCAGCGTGTACGGATAGCGATGCAAAATCAGGCTGCTGACGCTCTGATTGAAGCGCAGCGACGGCCCCAGGTCTCCGTGAAGAACGCCCTTCCAGTAATTCATGTACTGTCGCCCGAGCGGCACGTCCAGTCCATACGCATGACGAGTAGCTGCCAGGTCGGCGACTGGCGCTCCTTCCCCCAGCATCTGCGAAACGGGGTCTCCCGGCACCAGATGGATCAGCAGGAATACCACTGAAACCACCAGCCATAAAACTGGAAGGGTATAGAGAACGCGGGTTAGCAGTCGGCGAACCATCAAGGTGGAAAAGTTAGCTTACACAAGCAAGCCATAAACCGCACATCGTCCCGCCATTTATACTCTCCACACCGAAACGAGGATGGCATCTTGAAGCTCTACAACGCCAGACAAGGTTGCCTGCTCGAACACCAGGCTCGATGGCATCTCTGCGACAATCTCACCTGGGACGAGCTAGTCAGGCATGACGACCTGTCGGCATTTTTACAAAGTTCTGTCGCAAACCTTCCAACACTGGAGTCCTTCAATCTTAATCTCGACGAAAATCTTCTGGCTCCGATCGGCTCTCAGGAGGTGTGGGCGGCGGGTGTGACCTACCATCGCAGCCGCGATGCGCGCATGGAAGAATCTGAGTCTGCCGGTGGCGGCGACTTCTATGATCGCGTTTACCGCGCCGAACGTCCCGAACTTTTCTTTAAGGCAACACCGCATCGTGTAGTCGGCCCCGGAGGCAAGGTCGCCATCCGCAGCGACGCCAAATGGTCCGTGCCCGAACCTGAATTGGCGCTTCTCGTCAGTCCCGGCGGACATATTCTCGGTTATACCGTCGCCAATGATATGAGCTCGCGCGACATCGAAGGCGAAAACCCGCTGTATCTTCCGCAAGCCAAAGTTTACGACCGCAGTTGCGCCCTCGGCCCCTGCGTTCTGGTTTCGTCAGAACCGCTGCCGCCTTCGACTGAAATTCATCTCGATATTCTTCGCAATGGAAATTCAGCATTCGCGGGACGCATCGCACTCACCGAACTGAAGCGTGACCCGAAGACTCTAGTCGAATATCTTTATCGCAACAACTCGTTCCCTCACGGGTGTTTTCTGCTGACCGGCACCGGGATCGTGCCTCCAGATTCTTTTTCGCTGGCTACCGGCGACGTAATCCGCATCAGTATCGATACAGTCGGCACCCTGGTGAATTCTGTAGGTTGATGGTCGCCGCCGGTGAATGGCGAGTTTTCTGCAACGCCAACCACCGCTTATTTCGCTTTCGCAATATGCAGATAGCCATCCACGGCTTGTGCGCTCAGCTTTAGGTTGTAGGCAATCTGCGGAACCGTATTCCCGCGACGATAGAGTTGCTGGATCTGCTGCGCCTGCGTGGGCTGCACCAGACTGGCAAGGCCGGCGCTAGCTGTTTTGATCTGCACCGAATCGGCGAGGTTGCTGGTGGATGGCCGGGTCTTTTTTGCCGACGCATCAATTGAAAGAGTTTGCGCGCCAGTGTCTGAAGGACTCTGAGCCGAACTGGAGATGGTAATCATAAGGAAGCCTCCTTTCCTCCTATGCTCGCCGAAATCGGCAGATTCAGTGCCGCACTTTAGCAGCCCGGATTACCACTTCGCACCGAACACACTCAGCCGCTCCCAAACTGGGATCCGAGAAAATTATGGAATCGCTTTGGTTAAAATAAATTGAAGGAGGTTTTGTTTTTAATGGTCACTTTGATCAATTGTTTCGAAGTCCCCGCCGGGCGCGAGGACGAATTTTTTACGCGATGGCAAAAAGTCAACAGCTACATGCGCTCTAAGCCTGGTTATCTAGGACACAAACTGCACCGCTCACTTGCACCGGATGCACGCTTCCGTTTTGTTAACGTAGCCCAGTGGGCGTCGCGGGCGGATTTCGACGCCGCGCACGATGACGGCTTTCGCGCTCTGGTCAGCAGCCCCGAATGGGCCCCCTTCAAACCATTCCCCACGCTTTACGAAGTCGTACACGAAGGTAAAAGCTGAACCGCGGTTTTGTATCTTTCTCGACTGCCCAGCGTTTTCTCCTACCCCTCTCTGAGTGCCGCGATGGGGTCCACCATCGCTGCGCGCCGCGCCGGGATATAACTCGCCGTAACCGCCACCATAAGCAGAAGCAGCGGCACGATCACAAACACCTCAGGATCATGCGGACGCACTCCGTACAACAGGCTTGCCATCGCGGACGCGCCCGACGCCGCCAGAAATACTCCAGCCATGATTCCGATTCCCGCCAGAATGAAGCCTTTGCCCAGAATCAGTTTCAAAATGTCTTCACGCCGCGCACCCAGCGCGATCCGCAACCCAATTTCGCGCGAGCGTTGACCCACCATGTACGCCAGCAGGCCATAGATTCCTAGCGATGCCAGCAGTAGCGCGAGCCCGGCGAATCCGCTCACCAGGTCGGCGGAAAAGCGCCTGGGCGCGAGCGAAGCATCGAGTACGTCGTCCATCGACGAAACTCCGAACACCGGCAGTCCGTGATCGATACTCTGGATCGCGTTCCGAATCTGCGGTTCGAGTGCGCTGGCCGGCAGAGACGTCCGCAGGACCACGCTGAATGCCCTGTCCGCGCTCTGATAGATCGAAACATAAATATGAGGAACGCCGTCAATATCGAGCCCGTCATGCTTGATGTCTTTGACCACACCGACCACGGTCATCCACGGCGCCTGCGGGTTTTGTCCGAAACGCACTCGCCTGCCCAGCGGATCCTGATTTGGCCAATATCGTCGTGCCGTGCTTTCATCAACGATCGCAACCCGCGGTTTACCATCCTCATCCCCTTCATCGAAGAATCGCCCGCGCACCAGCGGCGCCTGCATTACTTTGAAATAGTCCGGGGTGATGCGAATTCTTTCGCCCCGCAAATCCTGTGACGATTCCACCGGCCGGTCTTCGATCGTCAACGCGTCGAAATTAGCGACGTTGGTCTGAGGCGTGGTGGGCAGGTTGGAAACAATTGCCGCCAGATCGACTCCTGAGATTTCCCGCATTCGCCGCAAGGCCTCGCGGTTGAATACGGTCCTCGACCCGATGCTGAGATATGGGTCTGCTTTCGGATTATTCGGGACCGGCAGCCAGACGCTGGCGGTAACCACATGCTTCGAATTGAACCCAGGGTTCTCGCGCAGCAGGTCGCGAAGGGTGCGCAGCAATAGACCGGCTCCAACCATCAGCATGACAGCAAGCGCCAGTTCAGAAATGATGAGGGCATCGCGCAGGCGGCCCGTCTTTGCGCTGTAACCTGAGCCGCGAGCCCCTTCCCGAATTGCAGCCGTTAAAGCAACTTTGGCAGAGTGCAGCGCCGGTGCAAGTCCGAACACCAGCCCAGTAAGACCGGAAATCAGCAGCGCAAAACTCAGCACTACCCAATCGATCTTCACCTCGCTCAACCTCGGAATGGTGGCCGGCACTACGCGCAAGATGAAGCCCAATGCTCCATACGCAGCCGCAATTCCCGCGACACCGCCGATTATCGAAAGAAGGATCGACTCGGTCAGCATCTGCCGGACCATGCGGCCGCGAGTTGCTCCAAGCGCCAGACGGACAGCCATCTCCTGCTGCCGTCCCGAAGCCCGTGCCAACAGAAGATTGGCAAGGTTCAGGCACACAATAAACACGATTAGAACTACCGCTCCCATCAGCACCAGCAGCATGGGGCGCACGTTGCCGACTACCGACTCCTGCAGCGGCTGTATTTCAATTGTCCATTGCGCTTGCGGAGAATAGTCCGTGGCGAAGTCGCGGCGCACTTGAGACGCCATCGCGGTCAGCCGTGCCTGGGCCTGCTGCAGCGTTATGCCTGGCTTGAGCCGTCCTATAGCAGCGGGCATGATACGCGTACTGCGAGCCGGCGCAGGACTTGGGTCGGCGCTAAATCCAGTGGTCAGGAATATTTCTGCGTTCTCCGAAACCGTCGGCCCCAGGTGGCGAAATTCTGGCGGCAAAACGCCGACAATCGTGTATGCATCGTTGTCTAATAGCAGCGTGCGGCCGAGAACTTTCGGATCGGCGCCATAAGACCGCCGCCACAACCCATTACTGATCACTGCGATCGGCGCGAATCCCTGTCCCGCATCCTGCGGACCAAACAGTCGTCCGATCTGGGGCCGCACGCCCAGCATGGAAAAGTAATTCGGATGAGTTACGGCGAACTCGAGCCTCTCCGGCTGGCTGGCGCCGGTCAGGTTCACGCTACCGCCTCCGACCGCGCTGACCTCGTCAAATACCCCGGCACGATTCCGAAGATCGTCGAGTTCGGGCACGGAAAACAGCGTGTCCCGCACGCCGACTCCGGGATTGTTGAAATAAATTCTCACCAGCCGGTCAGGATTGGCATACGGCAGGGGCCGCAGCAGCACGGCGTTGACGATGCTGAAGATGGCAGTGTTTGCGCCGACTCCCAGAGCGAGAGTCAGTACCGCGACCGCGGTAAACATCGGTTTCTTGCGCAACATGCGCAAGCCGTAACTGACATCCTGCAATAGGATCCGCATGTTCAAGCCCTCCCGCCGGAGCGACGTGATTAGATTAGGCAGAGGAACGCATTGCCCGTCTAAGTTGAGCAACTTTCTAACCAATGGCCAGAAATGGCATGCGCTTGAAAAGATTGAAATACGCTCAGAAGACCGGCGTCATCCGAAGTGCAGATTGTCCGCTTGCGAGATTCAGATGTCCGCTAGTGGGCAGGCGCATTACCTCCAGGCAAGAAAAAGGCCACGCTCATTTCTGAACGTGGCCCTCGGAGAGCTCCAACCCTTCCTAAAACTCGTTCCACAAATACTGGTTATAAACCTCGTGGTGATATTGCACCTCGGGAGCCTTCACAAACGTTCCCAGCAGACGCGGGCAGCGGTCGGCCGAAGCCTGTTTCAGGTCGGCATAGCGGCCCTTCACATCCTCGCCGAGAATTTTGTCGATCCAGGCCGACTTCTTGAAGTCGTCGAGCGCGGTGTAGATGTTGTCCGGCAGGTAGCGTTCCGCCTGGCGCAGGTTCTTGATCTTCGACGTCGAGCCGTCCAGCCCGCTCTTGAAGATCGAGTACAGCACCATGTAGGGATTCGCATCTGGCCCCACCGAGCGCACTTCCACGCGCATGCTCTTGTCGTTGCCGATCGGAATGCGCACCATCGATCCGCGATCGACCGCCGAGGCCTTGATCTGATTCGGCGCCTCGAAGTGCGGATCCAGTCTGCGATAAGCATTGACACTCGCATTCAGCAGCAGACAAATATCATTGCCGTGTGTGAGAATCTTGTCCACGAACGACCATCCCAGCTTGCTGAGCTTCTCTTCGCCCTTGGCGTCCCAGAAAAGGTTTTTGCCGCCCTTGCTGATAGAAACATTGGTGTGCATGCCGCTCCCGTTCACCCCAACAACAGGCTTCGGCAGGAACGACGCCGTCAGTCCCAGCTTGGTTGCCACTTCGCGGCATATGAGCTTATAAAGCTGAATCTGATCGGCCGCTGCCACCACTTCGCCGTATCCGTAATTGATTTCGAACTGTGACGGCGCCACTTCCGGGTGGTCTTTTTCATTCTGGAAGCCCATCGCGCGCTGCACTTCGGCGGACAGATCAATGAAACTACGCAGCGGATCGCCGGGCAGCGAGTGGTAATAGCCACCGGTGTTCACATATTCGAATTTGCCGGTCTTGTGATAACTGCGTTCCGCATCGGTGCCTTTGAAAATGAAACCTTCAATTTCATTAGCTGCATTCAGCGTGTAGCCTTCGTCGGCATACAACTTTTCGGCATAGCCCTTCAACACGCCGCGAATGTCCGCCGTGTAAGAGCCGCCCTGCTTCTCGATTACCTCGCCAAACACCATGACTTTGCCGGGCCCAAAAAAATCGGCCGGCGCCCAATAGAACGCCGCCCAGTCGATGCCCAAGCGCAAATCGCTCTCCTTCTGCGCGGTGAATCCGCGAATCGAGGAGCCATCAAAGGTGAGATTGTCCCAGCTTTTGATCAGGAATTTCTTGTCATAGTCGAGCATGTGCAGACGGCCTTCAAGGTCGCTGAACAGCACGGTCACCGCCTTGATCCGCTTTTCGTCAGTCAAATACCTGATCCGCTGCTCCCGGATGTTCTCAAGCGGAATGCGGTTCTTGCGCTGCTCCTTCGCCTCCAGATTCAAATCTTCCAGTTCGTCGTACGACAGCGCAAGGAAGTTCCTCAGTTCGTTGGACAATGTGTCTCCTTTGTATGGGTAGCCGCAGCAGGCCGATTTACGCGACTCGATAGATTATCTGCCGCGCCCCAACCGCGCCAATCAAAATGCGTGATGGAGAGCATCAATCATTCTTATGGAAGGGAGACATCCTGGGCCCACACCTTGATCGGCGAGTCAAAAGACAATACCGGCCCCCAGCGCGCAAGCCACATGGGCAATACTTCTGTCGCGGACATGCAGAGACTGCTTAAGATCATTCGTAAAAAAGGCCACGCCGCTCTCGCAACGTGGCCTCTAAGCTCCGGGCACTTACACTTCGCCCATTCCACCATCCACGCCAAGTTCTATCCCGGTAATATAGGACGCATCCCGCGAAGCAAGGAATGCCACCGCCGTAGCTATCTCTTCCGGCTTTCCGAAACGCTTCAGCGGTACGGTTGGGATAACGTTCTTCACGAACTCATCCAGCTCTTCTTTGGTGCCGCCATTTCGCTCGAAAATCGGGGTTTCGATTGGTCCAGGCGCAACCGCATTCACCCGAATATTGCGCGGAGCCAGCTCCGCCGCCAGGGTTCGGGTGAACGACCGCAGCGCCGCCTTGGTCCCCGAATACACGCTCGCCGCCGCAATTCCCTTGTGGCTCACCACACTGGTATTCAAAATAATGGACGCCCCATCATTCAGGTAAGGTAGCGCCTTGCGGATCGTGAAGTACGCCCCTTTCGTATTGATGTCGAAGGTCTCGTCATAATGCTCCTCCGAAACCTGATCGACGGGCACGAACTTCGCCACTCCCGCATTCACGAACAAAATGTCGATCTTGCCCAACTGCTTGTCGATTGCCGAAAAAAGCTTGTCCGCATCCTCCAGCTTCGAGACGTCCGCCTGCACCACCAGCGCGTCTTTCCCGAGCGCCTTCGCTGCCTCGTCCAGTGTTTTCTGGCTGCGCCCGGAAATCGCCACTCGCGCACCTTCGTCGCGAAACTGCTTTGCGGTTGCAAGCCCGATGCCGCTATTTCCGCCGGTTATTACTGCGACCTTTCCCTCAAGCCTTTTCATGTATGCTCTCCTTTCGCGCACTCGCTATGGTTCCGAAGCGTCGGAACTTAGACGTTTAGATGATCGTCTAAATATTCGGATGCATCTAAATTTGAGAACAGGTGGCCGCTCAAACCTGCTTAAAGCAGAACTGACGACGGGTGGCTGAGAGCTAACCGCTCATTTATGGATCGTGAACAAATTGAACGTGTTTCCAAAGCTTTAGGCGACCAAACCCGCCTAATGATCTACGAGGCCATCGCCTCCTGCAACCAGATGAATTGCAGCGAAATCGCCTCGCTGCAAGGAGTCACTCCGGCCACAGTTTCGCACCACTTGAAGACGCTAGCCGACGCCGGCCTCATTGAATGCAGCCGCAAAGGCCAATTCATCTACAACAGAGCCGTACCCGCGGTCATGGAGGAGTACATCCGGTCGCTTGCGGGAATAGTACGCGGCAAGAAACC